>NZ_VYIX01000004.1 GCF_009755885.1 Brachyspira sp. SAP_772
AATACTCAAACATCACAATCTCAAAATATTCAAACTAATACTTTACAAACAAATAATCAAAAAGAATTCTTTGATATGAAATATGTTTATAAAGGTGTTAGAGTAGATAAAGCTAAATTTGATGAAAAGCTTAAAAAATTAAGAGAAAATAATGAATATGCAAAAAGAAATTTTGATTTTCTTAATAGGAAATTTGTAAATGATGATGAAAGAAAAAAATATTCTATAGAGTTTATATCAAATGTTAATCATTCTCCTTTTGAAGCAGATTTCTATAAGCCTGATGAATATGATTATTATGCGGCTGAATATTTATATGTTGATCAAAATTTAGCATTAAAAAAAGCAAGAGAGGAATTATTAAAATTAAATAAAAAAGATGCTGATGTTTATTTCGCTTTATTCTTATCGCATTTTGCTTGCGATTCACTTTACTATTTTGAAGAAGAAAAAAAGTATTTAATAAAATGGGATAAAGCAGGCGGCACTGATATATCTATGATGATGTCAAAAGGTTATGATAATGATAATACTTATATAAAAAAAATGAAATTAATTAATTATATAATAGAAGCTCCTGATTCTTTAAGAGCAGAACAATTACTTGCTTATGCTTATAACAATGATTTAAGTTATTATATTTTAAGAGAAGACGGATATATAGATTTATTTAATGAAAATAATTATTCTTCAATTTCAATTGTAGATGTAGGTAAATATATGGTGTCTTCATTAGAGATAGTGCCAGAAATAGTTAATACAAATATAATGAACAAATATATAGAAACTTATATAAAAAATAGATTAAGTAATAATAATATTAATAAAGATTTAGATTATTATCAAAATTATTATAATCTTGATACTGAAGATGCTTATAATGGATGGGATGGACTTAGTTTTCTTCAGTTTAAGAAAAATACCTTTTTAATTGAACACAAAGCAAATATGCATTATTATAATCCTGAGTTCATAAAAGATCATTTATACGCTTCATTTGAAAAGATAACAACTAATTTCAGACTTGGAGATATAAATAATTTAAAATCTGCTGAAATTAAGTTAATTTCTACAAATGATTTGAAAGATTATATTAAAGGTTCTAAATTTATAAATTCAGGTAACTTTGATAAAGAAAAATATTCTGATTATATAAGTGAAAAAATTGGGTGGCCTTTGCATTCACCATCTTTCTTTTTATGCGATATTAATAATGATGGCAAAGAAGAATTAATGGTTTCAGACGGATATGATTATATAACAATAAGAACCAACATAGTGAATTGTACTTTACTTTTGAAAGAGAATTTGGAAGTAGATTCTGATTCAGAAATAGGACAGCTTATTAATTATAATTATTTTCAAAATTTAAACTGTATTCAAAAAATATATACTGAAGACGGTAAAAATAAAATGTTTTTCTTAGATGTAAATACTGATAAGGCTTTTGATATATTTATTGATAATAATGAAATAAAGAATTCAGATTATTTTAATTATTTCACATATAAGCCTAAATTGGAATGGAAAGGCACTATACTTAACGGAGTACCTGAAGGAGCCTTAAAAACTGATGCTAGCTTTGACATGTCTAAAGCAGAGAATGAATCAGACAAAGCAATAGTATCAGACAGAACTTTGAGAATGGCTGATAAACTTATAAACGATGCATATTTTGCTAAAAGGGCTACTTTGGATAAACAAGGTCAGCAAGAATTATTGAAGCAAAGAAAAGAAGAAATAAAAGCTATTCAGGAAGCAAAAGGCGACATTAAAGCAATAGAGGCAGAAATGCTTAAGAATATACAATAATTTTTTATAAGAAATATATTTAATAAAAAAGTGTATGCACTTTTTTATTATAGCAATATTCCATAATTGAAATTTTGTTAATTTTCTTTTATTATAAAAAATAACAATACATACATGGGGTACAATATGAAAAATATTATTTCTATAATTGCAGCATTTATTTTAACAATTGCTGTAATTTCATGCGGCGGCGGAAACAAAGAAACAAATCAATCAGAACAAAATACTCAAACATCACAATCTCAAAATATTCAAACTAATACTTTACAAACAAATAATCAAAAAGAATTCTTTGATATGAAATATGTTT
>NZ_VYIX01000005.1 GCF_009755885.1 Brachyspira sp. SAP_772
AAAAATGAAGGGAAGACTTATATCTGTAGCATTAACTTTACCATTATTTACTATTATTTTGCTTTACAATAGAGTTATTTTTCTCTTTCATGCTTTGATATTAGCTATTTCTATAATAAGTACATTAGAAATATTTAATATGGCTAAGGTTTATAGGCAAAAGAATTTTAGAACAGTAATAACAACTATAGCAGCTATGGTTTTAGGATATGTTATTACCATATGCGGTACTAATATACTTCATGGAGATTTTTCACGTCTTTATAAGTTTACTCAAATAAATAATATTTCTATGAGCTTATCGCTTGTTATGGTATTTGTTTTAATAGCCGTTCTTTTTATAATAAATATGTTTAAGGTGAATGTATCTACTTTTGAAGAGAGGGGCAGAGCTATACTTACTGCGGTATTTTGTTTTATATATGTTGGACTTGGAGTATGGCATATATCTTTAATGCGTTTTATGACTAGCGGTAAATATTATATTGTATTTATATTATTATGTGCTTGGCTTAGCGATACTGGCGGATATGTGGTTGGAAGGAAATTTGGAAAACATAAACTTTCAAATAGTGCCTCTCCAAATAAAAGCTACGAAGGTTTAGTWGGTATGTTTTTATTTACAATACCTGTTTCTATACTTTATTATTATTTATATTCAAATGGATATTTAAGCTTAGTGCTTGGGAAAGATATACCTACATTTTCTCTATCACAGATAATATGGCTTACTGTAATATTTACATTAACAGGTTTTCTTGGKGATATGGGAGAGAGCCTAATTAAAAGAATGTATGATACTAAAGATTCAAGCAAGATGTTCCCGGGTCATGGCGGAGTATTTGATATATTTGACAGCGTGATATTGACTGCACCTATATCTTATTACATTATAATAATATTATTAAATTAATTATTGTTTTTTGCTTTATCTTCACTGGTTGCTATATCATAAAAATATAAGCCTAATATTGTTTGCAAAGGAAACATTATTATAGCTTCAAAAAATAAACTAACTCTTCTTATAGTATAAATAATATCTTTTTTCAAAATAAACACATTTAATATATATAGTATYTTTATAACAGCAAAACATAACATTATTAATATGATAACAAAGAATGAAATACTATTTGGGGCAGGAAGTAGGTTTATATATTTTGGAGTTTCATTATTGTTGGCATTATATATAAATAAAAATATTCCAAATATATATATAAAAGCAAATATGGCATCTAATATTACAGTTATAATAGTTGCTTTTTTGAATGATATTTCTGGATACAACACTTTTCCGCAAGATTTACATTGTTTGGCATATTTATCATTAACAGTTTTACAGTATTTACATTTTACAATTTTAGCCATAGTTTTATTTTCTCTCCATACCTGTGTAAATTATAGGCTATATAATATTTTTAATTGTAAAAATTGTCAACTATTATGATTGCTTTAGTACGAAGTTTAAAAGATAATTACATACTTGCAAATATTAAAAAAAAATGTTAAATATATTTATTAATAATCATGAAAATAAAAATCTTAAAAAGAAAAAGAATATTAGCTATATTTTTAATAGTTTTGATTTTTTTTGTTAACTCTTGCGATACTTTTGATTTATATTTACGAAAGGGTTTAGACGGCGTTAATCTTTATGAGCTTACAGTTTATGGTGAGGCACTTGGAAGCGATATTAAAGTAGTAGAGCTTAGAGGGTTTAATGTTGATGATTTTCGTACTGAGAGAGTTTCTTATTATTTAGATAGGTATCAGGGTAGTTGGCGTCCTCATATGCAAAAGATTATTGAC
>NZ_VYIX01000006.1 GCF_009755885.1 Brachyspira sp. SAP_772
ACAATCAACTATGTAATAATTAACGAAGAAGAAAATAGAAAAATGGTTTGTGTTGACCCTAAAGATATACCTATAATTGCTTTTGTAGATGCTGAACTTATGGCTTCTATGCCTAACAGTCTTGTTGCTGCTACTGGTATGGACGCTTTAACTCATGCTATTGAAGGTTATATTACTAAAGGTGCTCATACTATTTCTGATATGTTTGAATACAAAGCTATGCAGCTTATATCTAAACACTTAAGAGGTGCTGTTAAAGATAAGAACATGACAGATATGGACGGAATGAGTATTGCTCAGTATGTTGCTGGTATGGGTTTCAGTAATGTTGGACTTGGTATTGTTCACTCTATGGCTCACCCGCTTGGAGCTATATTTGATATTCCTCATGGTGTTGCTAATGCTGTACTTCTTCCTACTGTTATGGAATTTAATATGCCTGTTTGTATAGATAAATATGTTGATATAGCTGTGGCAATGGGTGAAAAAGTTGATGGATTAAGC
Source organism: Brachyspira sp. SAP_772 (assembly GCF_009755885.1). Lineage (NCBI taxonomy): Bacteria > Pseudomonadati > Spirochaetota > Spirochaetia > Brachyspirales > Brachyspiraceae > Brachyspira > Brachyspira sp. SAP_772. The sequence goes on from NZ_VYIX01000006.1 coordinate 505, forward strand.
AAAGAAGAAGCTGCTAAAAAAGCTGTTGAGGCTGTTAGAAAACTTTCTAAAGATGTTAATATTCCTGCTAATTTAAGAGAATTAAAAATCAAAAAAGAAGATTTTCCAAGATTAGCAAAAGATGCTTTAGCTGATGTATGTACTGGMGGAAATCCTAGAGATGTAACATTAGACGATATATTGGCTTTATATAAGAAAGCTTATTAATTAATTATATATTCTATATTCTTAACTTTAATAAAAAGGCTGCTTGAAACATTAGCAGCCTTTATTTTTKATAAATAYATTATCAATATTATAATTTTTTCTCACTTCCTCTCAAATTAAATTGAGCAGAAAAATTATATATTTGTTTAGACATATTGAAACTTTGCTGTTCTAATAACACTTCAGTAGCATTAACTCCTATGTCAAATGCTGGAAAAACTACTTCTGATATATTCTGATTCTCTGAATACAAATTAACTACCTTGTCAAATGATATTATTGATACATCTTCTGGTATTGATAATTTTAATTCTTTTAAAGCCTTTAATATACCTATAGCAACTATTTGATTAGCYGCTAATATAGAATCAAATTTTATATTTTCTTCTACAAGTTTTTTAATTATATAGTACCCGCTATCGCTATTATTAAAATCACCATAATATACTCTTTCCATTCCATTATCCAAATTATGGCTCTTAATACTCTCTAAAAATCCATCTTTTCTCTCTTGTGCATTACTTAAATTAAGACTTCCTGTTATTATAATAGGATTTTTTGCCCCGCCCTCTATTAATAAATCAGTTGCTTTTTTAGCAGCACTAAAATTATTAGATAGATTTTTTATATATATATCTTCAAATTCTAAATCTCTATCAACCAACGATACAATATTACTATTTTTATTATATGGCAATTTATCTCTTTTAGCAGAAGCAGGAACCCATATCACTCCTATATCTTTATCATTTTCTATCCTAGAGAATMTTTTTGTTTCCTCTTCAATAGATTCATTAGTTAAATATATKTCAAATGGTATATCAGATTTTTGTACAACAGATATTATACCGTTAAACATATCTATATAAAAGCTATTACTTAAATCTGGAATTATTAAAATAACTCTCTTTATAGCATTCATAGAAAAATAATTATCTATGCCATT
>NZ_VYIX01000007.1 GCF_009755885.1 Brachyspira sp. SAP_772
AGAAGATGAAAAATCTTTTGGTATATGCTGTGCTATTAGTATTGGAATTGGGAAGTTTTTTGGTATAGATGGAATTAAACTCCTTAATGCTTTAGGRCCTCCTGTGGATATTCCTATTGCTATAAGTTTTGGATTTTTAAAATCAGAATAGTTTATTTTTTTTATTACATCACTTACTCTGCTTATATTGTGCGGAAAAGTGTTTATTGTGTTTTTTTGTATTGTAGTATTTCTAAATAAATTATTTTTTATACTTTCATCTATTTTTATTTCTTTTATATTTTCTTCTTTTTTAATATTTTTATTTATTATAATACTTGATATTTCATTTTCTATATATTCTATTTTAGCATTCTTRTTTATAATCTTAAATGCTCCCAAATTAAGTATTCTAGTATTCAAATCATCATTTTTATCTGTAGTTGWTAATACTATTACTTTGGTATTAATGCTCTCTTTTTTTAATTGCTTAAGGAGTTCAGAAGCACTCATCATTGGCAGGTTAAATTCTACGAATGCAAAATCTATTTTTTTATTTATTATAGTTTTGTATGCATCTATACCATTATTTACAATATTTACTATTTTTACAGCAGGATTTTTCAAAAGTATTTTTTTTATATTATCAGATACTTCCTTAGAATCTTCTGCTATTAATATATTGATAAATAATCCCATAATACACCAAAATTATTTATTATTTTTTTCATCTTCCTCTATAATTTCATTTAAAGTATTAAATATTTCTGAGGTACTTTGGTCGAATATGCTTTGATTGTTTTCTTCTTTTTTCTTTATATCATAAATATGTTTTTCATTGTCTGTATGTTTGAAATCTTTTTTATCAGTTTTTGTTTTAGTCTTTTTTATTTTTGTATATACTTTATCTTTTATTTTTATATAAATATTTTTAATTGTATTGCTTAATTTTATTATAAATAAAGCAACTATTCCAATAAAGCATAATACTACAAACCATTCGCCAAATCTAGTGTATATTGTAATCTTATCATTCAAAGCTACATTAGCAATCATATAATCAGGTTTCCAGAAAGGAAGAGTAGATATCACCTTACCGCTGCTTGATATATGTCCAGTTACACCAGAGTTTCCATTATGTACTATGTCTCTTCTGTTTTCTATTGCYCTAAATACAGACATATAAAAATGCTGAAGCAAAGAGTTATCGCTGTAAGACCAAGCATCTTCAGTTATAACGGCTATAGTTTGAGCTCCGTCATATGCAAACTGTCTTACAAAATCTCCAAAAGCACTTTCATAGCATATTATACCAGAGAACTTATAACCATTTGGGTGTTCAAATACTGATATTTTATCGCCTATCTCCCATCTGCTTGCTCCTGCTTTATCAAATTGTTCGTATATAAGAGCTATAATATTTTTAAATGGGAAAGTATTAAGAAGAAACTTATTATTTTGAAAAGGATAAGCTTCTCCTCCTGGAACAAGTTTTATTTTTTTGTAGCTRTCAATAATATTTCCTTGCTCATTTATAAACTCTATTCCATTATAATATTTATAAGGGTTATATGCATTTTCATTTGTATTTTCTTCTAYAATTGTTGTACCAAGCAAATGATGAGTTTGAGTATTTTTTATTGTATT
>NZ_VYIX01000008.1 GCF_009755885.1 Brachyspira sp. SAP_772
GTATTGATAATATAATTTATTTTTAGGAATCTTTAGAAAAAGAATTAGAAAACTTTTGTAATATTAAGCATATAAAATTTAATAGCGTATATGATTTAATTCATGCTCTAAAAATATATAAAGATGATTTCACTATTAAGTTTAATGAGCGTATAATATTTTTATTGAATGTTTTTAATTGGTTTTATGARRCTGATGATAATTCTAAAAAAATTGTAAATACTGTATTAGAATCTTTTCCATACAATTTAATGATTCCTATAATTATAAAAAACAATATAAACTTATTTAACAAAAATATAGACGATACAATAAAACAATATAATATAAACATAAAAGATTTACTAATATCCTATTTTAATAGCTACCCTATATACATATTTAAATCTCAATACATTACAGAATTATTRAAYAACTATGCTTATAATATTAAAGAAGCATTTGAAGATATAGACTTTTTAAATACTGTATCAAATAAAAGTTATKCATTAATTGATTTTTTGGAATTAGTTTATAGTAAAAATAATTTTGATGATTATAGTATTGTTTATAATATTTTAAATACTGATAATGAAGAGCTAAAAAAATATKCTCTAAACATTATTGCTGAAAACGAAGAATTAAACAGAAAATATATAGAAGATAATTTAGATAATTGCAAAGAGTTKAAAGAGATATTAAAAAAATGGAATTACAATAAAGAAGATTTTTGTTTTAATAGCATTGAAGAGATTTATAATTATGTTGATTATTATTATACAGACAATGAGTTATTAGATTTTTTGGATAATAATTATTATAATATAGTCTCTAGAGAAAACACAAGTATAAATATTAAAGTATTAAAATATATATTAAATGAATTCTTAAAAATAGAGAAACCTATAAAAATAAAAGATGCAGAGAAAATATTAGAGTTTATAGASAGAAAATCTTTTATAGAAGCAGTTGAAAATACARTAGAATATTTTATAAATAATAACCTAATAGAAGATAATATAAAAATAATAACTCCTTATGCAATATATGCTGATGAAAGTCATATAGAAAAACTTCATCAATTATTAATAAACTGGAATAATAGTTTTAAAACACCATTAATACTATATACAATGCAATCAATAGCTATAAACGGTAAAACTTCAGCATTAAAAATGATTAAYAAATTCGCTCTAAACAGCAATAACAAAGAAATAAAAAATAATATAAAAGAYATTCTCGTTTATGCATCAGAAATATTAAATACAAATATAGATAATATCTTTGAAAGATTATTCCCTAACTTTGGATTTAGTATAGAAGGCAAAAAAATAATAAACTATGGTAATAGAAGCTTTCAATTACAATTATTAAGCGATTCATATTTAGAAATATTTGATATTCAAAACTCTTCAATAATTAAAGARCTCCCAGATGCAGACGGAGATAAAGATTTAGAAAATATAAAAGAAGATTTTTTACATATTCAAAAAACATTAAAAGAAATAATCAATCATGAGAAAATAAAATTAACAAGAGCCTTAATAAAYGGAAGAAAATGGGATTATAAAACTTTTTTTGAAGTATTTATAAATAATCCAATAATGCATTATTTTACACTCTCTTTT
>NZ_VYIX01000009.1 GCF_009755885.1 Brachyspira sp. SAP_772
AAGATATTTGAACCGCTTCTTCATGTATCTGATTCTTTACCTTCTATAATAATATTATTGTTGGTTATACATATATTATGGTTTGCAGGTTTACACGGTACTAATATAGTTGATGCTATAGTAAAAGCAATTACTTTATCAAACTTAGCAATAAACCAAGCGGCATTACAAGCAGGAGAGCCTGTAACAAAAATATTTGCCGGCGGTTTCTTTGATTCTTATGTATTTATGGGCGGTGTTGGTACTACTTTAGGTTTGGCAATAGCGATGGTGAGAAGTAAAAATGAACATATAAAATCTATTGGTAAATTGTCAATAGTGCCTGCAGTTTTTAATATTAATGAGCCTATAATGTTTGGTGCTCCAGTGGTAATGAATCCAGTATTAATGATTCCGTTTATAGCTCTTCCTATAATCAATGCTACTATAGCTTGGATATTTACCAAATTAAATATTATAGGTCATATTGTATCATTGGTGCCTTGGACTACTCCTGGTCCATTAGCTGCTTTGCTTGCTACTAACTTAAATGTTGGTTCTATGATAYTAAGTTTAGTTTTAATATTTACTTCATAYTTAGCTTATATACCTTTTCTTAAAGCTTATGAAATATCTTTAGAGAAAGAAGAATCAGCTAATAAATAAGATTATAATATCATTAATAAAATGGAGCATAAAAATGAATGATAAAATAATGCATTTTATAGAAGAGAAAGTACTTCCTATAGCAGGAAAAGTTGCTAGTAATAGATATTTAAATGCAATAAGAGATGGTTTTGTATTTGCTGTACCATTTTTAATTGTGGGTTCATTTATACTYTTAATATTAAACTTACCTCTTACTGACAAAAATAAYTTTTTATATTTAGAATGGTATACMAATTTAATGGCAAAATATAAAGCAGATTTAATGCAGCCTTTTAATGTGAGTATGGGTATAATGTGTATGTTTATAGTTTATGGAATAGGTTATTCTYTATCTGGACATTATAATCTTAAYTCTATAACAGGCGGATTTTTATCMTTATTTRGTTTTTTACTTGTATCTGCAAARGTTGAGTATGTRCCTATAGTGGAAKCTGTATCAAAATCATTTTTAGTAGCTCCTAATACTTCTATACCWGTAATGGACGTAAGATTTATGGACGCTAAAGGRTTATTTGTAGCTATTATATTTGGAATAATTTCTATAGAGATATTYAGATTTTTGGTTCATAARAAATTAATTATYACACTTCCAGAATCTGTTCCTCCTGCRATAGCTAAGTCATTTGAGCTTTTAATACCTGTAGCAGTWGTKATAGTATTATTTCAAGCAATTAATCTTATAATACAAAAAAGTTTATTATTAATGCTTCCTGATTTATTTATGAARATATTTGAACCATTGCTTCATATATCRGATTCTCTTCCATCAATAATATTARTACTATTTTTGGTGCATTTATTATGGTTTGCGGGTCTTCATGGTACTAATATACTTGGAGCTATAATTTCTTCTATAAGCTTATCAAATTTAGCATTTAATCAAAGTGCATTACAGGCAGGAGAAGAAAT
>NZ_VYIX01000010.1 GCF_009755885.1 Brachyspira sp. SAP_772
TATAACCTATACCAGGTTCAAATATAAAGTTAACTATATCTGTATTTACAGTTAAAGATATACTAGGAAGTATTCTTAAATCATAAGGGTTTCTGTCATAAGCTTCTTGACCAGCAGTTGCCTCAGCAGCACCAGCTACTGTCCAAGCTTTAATATCGCTAGTATAGCTTCCGCCCAAAGTTCCAACTATAGCAGTTTTTCCTTTAGCATCTAAAGCAGAAGCAAAGTCTACTCTTAAGAAAGGATTAACTGTTACATTTTCTATTACTGTATTTAAGAAATGAAGTCTTAATTGGAAGCTAAGATTTTTTGCAGAGTAATTAACTGTACCCTCTTTATATGAATTTTGACCATAATTAAACTCAAATCTAATATAGTTGAAAGCATCTATTCCAGTATAGTATCTTATCTGAGCAGGTATGCTTAAACCAAAATAATCAGTTTTTCCATTATTAAGGTCAGCTTTAGAGCTTATACTTACAGGAACTGCCACTCTTAAATTATTATTTACAGCATTGAATACAAATACAKGTGTATGAGCATCAACATTGCCGCCTGCWGCATTATTATAAGTGTAGTTATAACCAACACCTACTCCAAAACCATCTCCAGTATATCCTATACCGCCGGATACAGTAGCTTCTAAATTTTTATTTCCTTTGGTTGTAAAAATCTGACCTGTCAAACCTGTATTAGCTTTGAATCCAAATGTACCTTTAACRGTTCCATTTCCCAAGGTAAATCCTACCTGATTCATTCTAGCTCTTAACTGATTTCCATGAATWAGGAAAAATAGCCAGGTATTGTCGGCACCATACATACCAAATACAGAACTTGCTGCCAAAAYAAATACAGCTGTTACTGTTAATAAAAACTTTTTCATTTTTTACTCCTAATTTTTTAGCTTATATTTGATAGTTTAATAAAATAAAAATTGTAATTCAAATTTTTTTATAATTTTTTTTAGATTTTTGAKAAAAAATACAAAATTTTTTAGATAAAAATAAAAAATGATTTATTAATAAATTTTATATATAATATAATTGAAACTTGAAATGCTATTTAAAATTACAGATTGTTTTGYTTTTTATAAAGAATGCATAATAAAAAAGAGCTTTTATATATAATGATATATAAAAGCTCTTAATTTTTCATTATTTTTTTAATAACTCWGATACTATCTCATCGAGTTCTTCAGGTTTTACCCTAGGGTCATAACGCCCTACTATATTGCCTTGCCTATCTATTAAAAATTTACCAAAATTCCATCTTATTTTATCAACTCCCTCTTCAGTTGGTTTTTCGGTTCTTAAATAAGTAAATAAAGGGTCAGCATTTTTGCTATTAACTTTTACTTTATCAAATAACTTAAAAGTAACGCCGTATTTTTCTTTTCTAAACTCAGCAATTTCTTCAATAGGCTCTTTTGCCTGTCCGCCGAATTGATTACATGGAAAGTCTAATATTTCAAAACCATCTTTTTTATATTTTTTGTATAAATCCTGCAACGCAGAATATTGTTTAGTAAACCCTCATTTAGTTGCACTATTAA
>NZ_VYIX01000011.1 GCF_009755885.1 Brachyspira sp. SAP_772
CATGCTTTTGGAAGAGATGATGATTATGATATGATTAATAAAGTTTATAAGCCTTTTGATAATCTTACTCTTTTAGCTTCTATTAAAAGCAATGGCGATATAGATAAAAAAATAATAGGAAGTATAACTGATGTATTACATGCTGATTTTATTAATAATTATGATGCATTAAAAAAAATATTTATATCAAGTTCTCTTCAAGTGGTGAGTTTTACTATTACAGAAAAAGGTTATTCAATAAAAGACTTAAATGGTAATTATAGCAGTATAGTAGAAGRAGATATTAATAATGAGCCAAAAAAAGCAAAAAATATTATGAGTATTATTGCTGYTATGCTTTTAGAAAGATATAAAAACRSTGCCTTTCCTATAGCTATGCTTAGTGTAGATAACTGTTCAAATAATGGAGATAAATTAAAATCCTCTATTGTTGAAATATCTAGAGAATGGGTAAAAAGAGGTTATGCTGATAATGGTTTTGTAGAATATCTTGAAGATAGCAAAAAAGTTTCTTTCCCATTAAGCATGGTTGATAAAATTACTCCAAGACCTTCTGAGATTATAGAAAAAAAATTAGAGTCTATAGGACTTGAAGAAATGTCATTATTTAAAGTTGGTCATAAYAACATGGCTCCTTTTGTAAATGCTGAAAGTGTTGGATATTTAGTTGTAGAGGATTTATTTCCAAATGGAAGASCAAAGTTTGAAAAAGCTAATGTATATGTAACAGACAGAATAACAGTTCAAACTGYAGAGAAAATGAAAGTTACAACTTGTTTAAATCCGCTTCATACAGCTTTAGCAATATTTGGCTGTTTACTAAATTATAATTTTATTTAYGAAGAGATGAGAAATCCTTCATTAAAAAAATTAGTTGAAAAAATAGGTTATGATGAAGGCATGAAAGTAGTTGCTGACCCTRAAATTTTGAACCCTAAAKATTTTATAAAAGAAGTAATTGAAGAGCGTTTGGTAAATCCTTATATACCAGATTCCCCAAAAAGAATAGCAACAGACACTTCTCAAAAAATACCTATAAGATATGGAGAGACATTAAAATCTTATGTTAAAAATGGACTTGACATTTCTTCTTTAGTAGGCATACCTTTAACTATAGCAGCTTGGCTTAGGTATTTAATGGGTATTGATGATAATGGAAAAMCTATGGAAATAAGCCCAGACCCTATGCTTGAAGAATTACAAAAACATATAAAAAACATCAAGTTCAAAAATAAAGAAACTATTGGAAATAATTTAAAGCCTATACTTTCTAATAAGATTATATTTGCTGTTGATTTATATGATGAAAAGATAAATTTAGGAAAAAAAATAGAAAGTTATTTTAGTGAGATGATAAGTAAAGAAAATGCTGTAAAAGAATGTTTAGAAAAATATATAAAATAATTTAAGGAGAATTATTCATTATGATAATGACTTTAAGATGGTTTGGAAGTAGTTTTGATTCTGTAACTTTAAAACAAATTAGGCAAATACCTGGAGTAA
>NZ_VYIX01000012.1 GCF_009755885.1 Brachyspira sp. SAP_772
AATAAAAAAGGAGAAAATAAATTATGAAAAAATATTATATTTTTGCTTTGATGTTTTTATCTTTTTTAAGTTTATCTATAATAAGCCCAAGAGTTTTTACTCAATCATATAGGCTTACTAAAGTTGGTTATGTTGATTTGGATAGGGTTGTAAAAGAAGTTACTAAAGACGAAGTTTTTGTTGAGAATTTAAAATTAAAAATGGAAGAGCAAAATAATAGAGACATGGCGGCAGAAACTAATAATACAGAAATAAATACTAACCCTAGAGATAATTCTTTGAGAGGACAAGTTAAAAGACAGGTTGCTTCATCACTTATTGGTATTGTAAAAAAAGAAGGATACACTTTAATACTTGAAAGAACAGAGTACGCTATCCTTTATGCAGATAGAAATTTTGATATTACAGATGCTGTTATTAAAGATGTAAAAGAATCTGTTATGAGAAAGTAATTATTAAAAAATAGTATTATTTCTTTAAAAATACATACTATTGACAAATAATCAAAAAAACTTTATATTAATATCACTCTGCTTAGTACGTGAAGCGATGACATTCTTGCACCACTATAATTTAATGCTAACGGGATCTGGAGCGAAGCATCAATGATAGGCTCGCCATTATCGCGATATGGTATAGAGAAATCAAGGTCATGTTTCTGAAGAGCCCACCTAACTATAAAGTTAGGTGCATTTATGTCGCATACGGCTAAAGCGGAGCTTTTTTATATTATGATTTATAAATATATTATTCACTACTATATCAAATAAAAACCCAACACATAAAACAATTAGAGAGTAAATATGGACAATAAGAYAAATAAAGAAAATGKAAGGCTTGTTAAAGTAATATTAGAATCTGGTTTTGCAAGCAGAAGAAATTGTGAGAAGGCTATAATGTCTGGAAGGGTGAGAGTAAACAATCAGGTGATATTAGACCCTGCTTATAGGGTTAAAGAAAGCGACTCTGTTTCAATAGATAGAAATATTATAGAAAGGCAAACTAAAAGRTATATGGCTTTATATAAACCTTTAGGCGTTGTAAGCACTACTAAATATTTGCCTGGAAGAAGAATTATTACAGAGTTTTTTAAGGGTATWAAAGARAGGCTTTTTTATGCTGGAAGGCTTGACTCTGAATCACGCGGTATTATGATTATTACAAATGACGGTGAGTTTGCAAATATTATTACGCACCCATCTTATGAAATATTAAAAGTTTATGATGTTACTGTTAATGGCAAAATAGATTCTGAAGCTTTATTAAAGGCAAGTGCCGGCATTACTATAAAAAATGTTACTTATTCTCCATTTAAATTTAAAATTCTTTCAAAAGGAAGAGTGCAAAGTAAGATTCGCCTTACAATAAATGAAGGTAAAAACAGAGAGATAAGAAAGAT
>NZ_VYIX01000013.1 GCF_009755885.1 Brachyspira sp. SAP_772
ATGGTGTAGCAGTTATAATTTTGTTATTTGTCATAACATCTTTAAACCATTGTGTTGTCATTGGATTGTAATTTCCTAATGGTTCATTATTAGCATTTATATAAAAACCGCCTTCATTATATGSTATAACATCAGAATAAAATATATTAACTAAATAATTATTATTTTTTAATACATTTTGAAATACTTCTAATGCYTTATCATTATTGTCTTCTTTTTCTAAATATGCAGAAAGTACATTAATTTCAACTATTAAGTTTTCTACATTGTTTTCTAATATATTCTTTAATTGTATTGTATTAGCTTGGCTATTTGTCATGTATGTCTCTCTATATTGCGGAGCATAAATGAAATATATAGCAATACATATTAGTATGATAAAAGTTATATATGGTATTAAAAATTTWAGTATTAAACTATTTTCTTTAAAAATATTATTTATTATTTGCGATAACTTCTTAAACACATTAACCTCTAAAATYTTAAAAACGTCCTTTTTATTATATGAATTAAATTGATTTTATGCAAGTATTTTTATTTATTTGAATATTTCCTATATATAAATTGAGAAAGCCTCATATATGAAGACTTTCCCAATTTTTTTATTTGTATATAGTAGGTATTTTTTATTTGTCTAATTTAATTATTTAGTTAAAAAATCTTTAACTACATTTGCAGCGGCATTACATACYACATTATCTATTGCTGTTCCTATTACAAGTATATTTACACCTGTATTTTTGAAAGCTTTATAATTAGTTATATTAATTCCGCCTTCAGCTAATGTAGGTACTTTAACAGCAGAAACTAAAGCTTTTAATCTTTCTTCTATTTCAGGGTGTATTTCTCCTGCTTTAACGCCTTCATAACTCATTCCAGTCATTAAGCCGATAAAATCAACMCCAATTTTTTCCATTTCTTTAGCAACATTTTTTACATCATCAGGAGTTTTAGCCGGTATACCGAATGTATGTAAATCAGTAGGCTGTCCAATATATGCATCCACTAATAAACCRTATTTATGAGCTTTTTCTACTAATTCTTTTAAATCTTCAATAGATGATTTATGAGTATGTAATCCATCAGCCCCTGCTAAAGATATTTTCTGAAAATCACTATCTTCCAATATTATAGGCATAACTTCAGTAAATCCGCCAGGAACACCAACTGTAATATATATATCATCTCCAACTACATTTCTTACCCCAGATACAACCTCAAGCATCTTTTCTAAAGGAAGCTCATGTCTTACTTTTTCAGCATTATGCATATTGTTGATACCTTTATATCCTCTAGCTAATACAACAGCAGGGTGGTTTGGCTCTAATAATTTAGCACCTGCATCTACTACAGCCTTAGCAATTCT
>NZ_VYIX01000014.1 GCF_009755885.1 Brachyspira sp. SAP_772
TGGATTTTATGAATAAATAATTTTTTAATGTTTTAAAATTGTTATTTTATTTCCTTCCAATTTTATTATTTTTTCCTTTGATAATCTATTTAATTCTCTTGATAATGCACTTCTATCTGAAGATATAAACTCTGCTAATTTATCTCTATTATACGGTATTACTATATTATTAGATTTTTGTATATTAGACATATATTTCAAATAAAGYATTATTTTACTTCTTAAACTTTTTTGRCTTAGAATATCATTTTTTATAGAAAGGAATATATTTTTATCAGATAGAACCCTAATTAAATTTTTCAAAAAAGTTGAATTATTAAAAATATTATTAGTATTTATTTTTAATATTTTAGTATCTGTAAAAGATAATGCCTGTATAGTAGAAATTTTATTTGTAGATAAAGCAAAAGATTCAGCAAAAATATCTCCCGCATTTAATATATTAACTATATTTTTTCTCGCATCATCATATTCTTTGGAAACCTCTACCATACCATCTAATATTAAATAAATATTATCTATGTAGTCTCCTATATCTATAATGGTATTTCCTTTTTTATATGATTTATTTTGAAAGCTATTAATCATATTAAGAACATCATYTCTATCTATATTGCTGAATAAACTTGATTTTAATATTATATCTATATATTTTTCCATAAGACAAACCCTAAAACATCAATATATTCAATAAGTAATATAGTATTTTTTATTAAAAAATCAATATTAGTTAGTTGCTATAGCAACTGAGTTTTTTATAAAAAATTATATTATATAAACATAAATAACTTTTATCTTTTAYACATATATACATAGGAGTTTAAGCAAAATGAAAAGAAGAATAATAAAAATAGATGAAGATAAATGCACAGGCTGCGGAGAATGCATACCSGATTGTCCTGAGGGAGCTTTGCAGATAATAGACGGAAAAGCAAGACTTATAAGTGATTTGTTTTGCGACGGACTTGGAGCTTGTATAAAAAAATGTCCAGAAAATGCAATGACTATAGAAGAAAGAGAAGCAGAAGAATATAATGAAAAAAAAGTAATGGTAAATATTATAAAAGGCGGTATTAATGTAATAAAAGCTCATCTTAAACATTTAAAAGAACATGGAGAAGAAAAACTATTAAAAGAAGCTATAGAGTATATGAAAGAAAATAATATAGAAGTTCCTGAATTGGAAGATAAACCTTGCGGTTGTCCTGGCAGTATGCAAAGAGATATGAGAAATAAAATGTCTGCATCTAATAACAATATAGAAATGCATTCTGAATTAAGAAACTGGCCTATACAATTAAAACTTATAAACCAAAATGCTCCATATCTTGATAATATAGATTTACTTATTAGTGCAGATTGTGT
>NZ_VYIX01000015.1 GCF_009755885.1 Brachyspira sp. SAP_772
CTATTCCGCATGCCACTTGATAATAAGGCAAAGTAAAAGTAAAACAAGGATTCATTATAGCAAATTTTGGGCGATTAAACTCTGTATTAAGTCCTCTCTTCTCTAAAGTTTCATCATTAGTAAGCACTGCTGATGTACTAGTTTCACTTCCTGCAGCAGAAATTGTAACTATGCATCCTACATTAATAGTTTTTTCTAGAGTTTTTTTGTATGTCCAAAAATCCCAAATATCAACATCAGGATTAGCTGCTCCTATTGCTATTGCTTTTGCAGTGTCTATTACGCTTCCTCCGCCTAYCCCTAAAATTAAATCAGCATTMAACTCTATAGCTTTTTTTACTCCAACTCTAGCATGAGAAAGTARWGGATTWGCTTTTACATTATTAAAAAAAGTATAATCAATATTCTCTTTTTTTAACATGTTTTCTATATTTTCTAATAACCCATTTTCTTTTATTCTATTAGAGCCATAAACTATAAATACTTTTTTAGCATTTAATTTTTTTATTTCTGAAACAGTACTATCTTGAGCATTTTTTCCAAATATAACTTTGGTAGGAAGCTGTAAATTAAAACTTTGCATRTTTCAAACCTTCATAAAAACAATAAATTAAAATGATTGCACTTCATTAAAATTTTAATTTTTTACAAAATAATATTTATTAATAAATTATATTTATAAAAAATCAAAAATTAAAAAATGCAATCATTTGAAAATAGTATAAAATATTTAAAATTATTTTCTTAAATCATCAACTAATTTTGTCTTATCAATAGTTTTACTGTCTTTCTCTTTAATAACTTTAGCAGGATTACCAGCAACAACTTGATTATCAGSCACATCTTCTATAACAACAGCACCCGCACCAATAACAGCATTCYTACCAATATGAACACCCTCTAATACAACAGCATTAGCYCCTATTACAACATTATCTTCTACTATAACAGGCTTAGCAGAAGGAGGCTCTATCACCCCAGCCAATACTGCACCCGCACCAATATGACAATTCTTACCAACAATAGCACGTCCGCCTAATACAGCACCCATATCTATCATAGTGCCMTCTCCTACTTCAGCACCAATATTGATAATAGCTCCCATCATTATAACAGCATTGTTGCCTATTTTTACTTTGTCTCTTATTATAGCRCCAGGCTCAATTCTCGCATTAACATCAAAATAACTTAATGTAGGTACTCCAGAGTTTCTTCTGTCATTTTCTAAATAATAATCCATTATAAACTCTTTATACTCTTCTAATATTCTTTTTACTTCATCATAATCRCCAACTATAAAATTAAAATCTCCATAAGAAAAAATTTTAGCATTAGTTTTTATATTTGATAAAGTTCCTTTTATA
>NZ_VYIX01000016.1 GCF_009755885.1 Brachyspira sp. SAP_772
AATAACCCCTTATTAAAAGCTTCTTCATCATAGAATGCTTTAGGCTCTCTATATTCCATTTACAATAATCCTTGATTTTTTATTTTATTAAAGAAATTACTTTAAAGACTTCATTATAGCTACACCATTACTAGTACCTATTCTATTAGCACCAGCATTTATCATTTTTATAGCATCTTCATAAGTTTTGATTCCGCCGGAAGCTTTAACTCCTACTTTATCACCGACTGTTTTTCTCATAAGCTCAACGTCATGCTCTGTAGCTCCTCCTGTAGAAAAACCAGTGGAAGTCTTAACAAAATCTGCTCCAAACTCTTTAGCTATCTTACAAGCTAACACCTTCTCTTCATCTGTTAAAAGGCAAGTTTCTATAATTACTTTAAGTACTCCAACATGACAAGCATCTCTTACTTTTTTAATATCTCTTTCAAATAAATCTATCTTTTTGCTTTTTAAAAAACCAATATTTGCTACCATATCTATTTCATTAGCACCGCTGTCAATAGCAAATTTTGTTTCATAAGCCTTAGCCTCTTTAATCATAGCTCCAAGAGGGAACCCTACAACTGAACAAACCTTAACATTTGAATGTAAAAGAAAATTGTACGCAACATTAACATAAGCAGAATTAACACATAACGAATAAAAATTATGCTCCTTAGCTTCTATACATAATTTCCTTATATCATCTATTGTAGCATCTGCTCTTAATATAGTATGATCTATAAATTGATTTAGATTTTCCATTTTTTATATACCTCTATATATTAGGATATAAAATATTATGCTCTTTGTCAAATTTATTTTTTCGATTATATATAAAATTTATACAAAAAACAATTATACAACGTCTATAGACTTTCTTTTAACCTTTTTATATATATAAATATACATTATAGCAGACAATAATATAGATACAATATCCGCTATAGGCTGCGACCATATWATACCTTTTATGCCAAAAAATTTAGTGCCTATATATATAGCAGGAACAAATGCCAAACCTTGCCTGCATATAGAAAGCACCAAAGAAGGCAAAGCTTTTCCTAATGCCTGAAATGTAGACATAAATATAAATTGAAAACCTATAAAAGGTGCTACAGAATAAGCCGCTATTAAAAAMCTAGAACCATACTCTATAACCTCATCATTATCTATAAAAATCCTAATTAAATCTTTAGAAAATATAAAAGCAACGACTAAAAATAAAATACCAGAAATAAAACTAAYCAAACAAGAAAGTTTTATAGATGCATTCATTCTCTTATAATTTTTTGAAGCAAAATTATACCCTATAAAAGGCTGTACCCCTTGACCCAACCCTATAAACACCAATAGTACAAGCGTAAATATT
>NZ_VYIX01000017.1 GCF_009755885.1 Brachyspira sp. SAP_772
AATCTCTTGTAATTAGAGCATCATAGTTCTTGTAGCCTAATATCTCTAATATAGAATCAGAATGTTTGCCTATTATTTTATTTGTATCCTCAGAATTATAATTAATAATGCCTCTTGCAAACTCTTCACCATCTTCATCTATAATGCTTACAATGTCGCCTTTCTTAAAATTGTTTACAACCTTTGTTACWCCAATAGGAAGAAGACTAGATTCTTTTTCTATTATAGCTTTTTTAGCACCAGCATTTACAACAAGTTTTCCTATAATAGTTGTAGCATAAGCAATCCATCTTTTTTTTGTGTTAAGTTCATTATTTTCTTCTACAGGRTAGAATATAGTTTTTTCTTTTGTATTGAATATATTATTTAAAATGTTTGGAGTTTTTCCATTAGCAATAATYAAACCGCAGCCTGACCTTGTAACAATTTTAGCAGCCTGCAATTTTGTTTYCATTCCGCCTCTYCCGCCTTTAGAAGCATCAAGACCTAAACTTTCTATCTCTTTTGTAACCTCAAAAACTTCATGTATAAAATTAGCATTTGGGTTAGTTTTAGGGTTATCATCATAAAGCCCATTGATATCAGAAAGTATTATAAGTAAATCAGCATCAAGTTCACTAGCTACTAATGCAGATAGTTTATCATTATCAGAAAAACTTATTTGAGTAACATCATATAATAATTTAAGCTCATCACTAGAAACAGTATCATTTTCATTKATTATAGGTATTACATTGTATTTTAATAATGTGTCTAAAGTAGAACGCAAATTTAAATATCTTCTTCTGTTTGAAAAGTCTTCTTCTGTAAGTAGAATCTGTGCTGTAACAATATCAAACTTTGAAAATCCATCTTCATAAATAGACATAAGCTGTGATTGYCCAATTGCAGCACATGCTTGTTTTAGTGATACTTCGCTTAAATCTGTTGCATTAATTTTTTTCGCTCCCAAGCCAACAGCTCCAGATGTAACAACTAAAACTTCTTTGCCCATTTTTTTATATTTAGCTATAGCCTCTATAAAAGAATATATTCTAGCTAAAGAAATATATCCTTCATCATTTCTTAATACATTAGTTCCAAATTTGAAAACTATTCTTTTTATGTTGTTTAAATCTATATTTTTCATGCAAAACATTATAATTAAAAAATAAAAAAAATAAAGTTAATAATTATGAATATTTAAAAATATTGTAAAAAAATATTGATAATTATATTTTAGTAAATTATTTTCTCGTGCTTGAATTTCTCCTTACATATGTTTACCGATC
>NZ_VYIX01000018.1 GCF_009755885.1 Brachyspira sp. SAP_772
TATTTCTGTGCATAGTCAATGCCGTATCCTACAACAAACTCATCTTCTATATCAAAACCATTATAATCAATTTTTATATCAACTTTTCTTCTTGAAGGCTTATTAAGAAGTGTACATATTTTAAGCGAAGCAACATTTCTAGTTTGTAATATTTCGCAAATTTTCTCTAAAGTGTATCCTGTGTCAATAATATCTTCTACTATAATAACATCTTTGCCTGTTAAAGGTATATCAACATCTTTAAGTATTTTAATTTCAGAGCCTATCTTCTCATTTCCATAACTAGATACTATCATAAAATCAACYTCTATATTAGTATCAATTTCTCTTGCTAAATCTGCAATAAATACAAAAGAACCCTTAAGAAGYCCTATTAAAYAAGGAGTTTTATCTTTATAATCATTGTTTATTTTTTGTGCTAATTCTTTAACTTTTTTATTTATATTCTCTTCAGATATAAGTATCTTTGATATATTSTCATCTTTTCTCATAAATTATTCCTTAAAATCTTTTATTAATAATTTTGTGTTATATATTATCGTATATAGATAATAATTAAATTAAAAATATATTATAACATATTAATTATAATTTTTTATAGTATGTATATGAAGTTTTAATAAWAATTGAAATTARTTATATTATTAAAAATAGCCAAKAGATAAAAAAGTTTATTCTATCTATTGGCTTTATTTTTTTAATTAAAAGTTTAARTTGAATTAATTAGCTTTTTTAGCCTCTATTGCTTTAGCTAACTCTTCAGCTAATARMGGAAGYACTTTGTTTACATCACCTACTATACCCAAATCAGCGATTCCAAACATAGGAGCATCTTTATCTTTGTTTATAGCAATAATATATTCAGATTCTTCCATACCAGCCATATGCTGAATAGCACCAGATATACCGCAAGCGAAATATATATTAGGTCTTACTGTTTTACCTGTTTGACCTACTTGTCTAGATTGCTCTATAAATCCAGCATCTACAGCAGCCCTTGAAGCAGAAACAGTTGCACCAATTTTAGAAGCTACAGCCTCAAGATTTTTAAAGTTTTCTTTAGAACCTACACCTCTGCCGCCAGATACCAATATTTTAGCTTCTGTAATATCAACCTTTTTAGCAGTTTCTTTTACTACATCTACGATTTTTACTTTTATTTTGGAAGTATCTATTGTTACAGGCAATACTTCAATTTCACCTTTCTTTCCTTCTTCTTTAGGAAGTTTTTGCATTACGCCAGGTCTTACAGTAGCCATTTGAG
>NZ_VYIX01000019.1 GCF_009755885.1 Brachyspira sp. SAP_772
AATTAGTATGTTAAATGTTTAGGAGCYATACATATTGCACGTTTTTTAGTTTAAATAAAGCAGGTATTCCTTATAATTTAATTAACTAAAATAAAACAAAAGGAATACCTATGAAAGAATATACTTCAAATCAAAGAAAAAAGATAGTTCTAAAAATTAATAAAGTTAAGAATAAAGAGATATTAGCTKTAAAATATAAGATTAGTATTAGAACATATTATTATTGGAAAAGCCAATTAGAAACTTATTCTATTATAAAACCTAAATCTACTAAACCTAARAMTAATAAAAATAAATTGAAAAATAARAAGATTATTAAAAGAATAATTGAAATAAGAAAATTATAYGGTTATGGTAAATTWAAAATAAAAAAACAATTAGAGTTAGAAGACATTAAAGTAGGAACAACAGCTATAGAAACTGTCCTAAAAGAAAATAATTTGTATAGGAGYAAAAAGAAMAAAATTAAGAGRAAGCATAAAGGAAAACATGCGATTTATATYAAGGAGGCAGGCACGCTGTGTGCCTTTGGCAGAAAAGGTACAAATAGACGTCAAATATGCTTTTTTTGGTGAAATACGCTATTATCAATTTACKGCTGYAGATTTAGCWACGAGAATGAGCTTTAGATATTTATACGATGAAAAAAGTCCATACAGTACCATTGATTTTATGAAACGGCTKATAGATTATTTTCCTTTTAGAATACATTGTATTCAAACAGCGACCGAAGGAAGTGCCTGTGGCAACAATGGTACAGAATTTACTTATCGAAAACATTCATTTGATACAMWACACCCWTTAGATATATTTTGTAAGAAGAACTATATTAARAGAGTTTATAGTCCWGTYGCMTCMCCTTSGTATAATGGTRTAGTAGARAGTACWCACAAMCKAGAYCAAAAAGARTTYTATGAYTTTTGTACACAAGAATTAACYTTAGAGAAAGCWAATCTRAAATTAAGAAAATATAATAATTTTTTCAATCACAAACGAATACAYTCTGCTTTAAATTATGATACRCCTATGCTATACTTTAAGAAATTAAGGAATTCCTAACTGCAATATGTYTGGCTCCTGTGCAATTTTATTATATTCTTTATGAGATTATAATAAATATAATTACATAAAGGATTAATATGAAATTCAAAATAGAAGAAAAAGTATTTAACACTCTAGACAATTTATGCATAGCATTTGTTGTAGCTAAAAATATAGACAACAGAGAAAATGATAAGTATGTTATGGATTTACTTG
>NZ_VYIX01000020.1 GCF_009755885.1 Brachyspira sp. SAP_772
ACTTTATATTAATAACTCAAACAAGAAAATTTCTATTTTAATCTGGTAATTTTTTGTGTATTATTTTTTTATATTAATATATAATATAAATATCTTTATAAGTTTATATGAATTATGAAAAGTAAATATATAAAAGAACTATTATCMATTCTCTCTAATGAATCATATATCACAGCAGAAATGCTTGCAAAAAAATTGCAAATAAGTGAAAAAACTGTAAGAATAAAAATAGCAGAATTAAATAAAGAATTAGAAAACACAGGAATTAAAGTAGTATCCAAAGCAAGATATGGTTATATTTTAGAATGCGATAATCATAAAGATATGTCAAATATAAACCTTAATGCACATATATTTAACGATTTTGAATATAGATTAAAATACATATTTGAACATCTTATTAAYAATAATAATACATATATAAAATCTGATAATCTTATAAGTGCATTAGATATATCAAAAACAACACTAACAAATACATTAAAAATCATAGAAGATAATATTAAATATTATAACTTAAAAATAGAACGCAAGCCAAATTATGGTATTAAATTAATTGGTAAAGAATTTGATATTAGAAACTGCATAATAGATTATTATTTAAAACAGCAAATATATGAYAAAAAATATATAAATAAAACAATAGAAAATATAGTAATTAATTTTATAAAGAAAAATGATATAAAACTATCTGAGGTAAACTTAGAAAACTTYATATTATATATTTCTGTATCAATAGAGAGAATAAAAGAAAATAAAAATATAAATGATTATGACGATGATAKCATATTAAAAGATGTAAAAAAAGAAGAATTGAAATTAGCAAGAAAATTAGCAAATATATTAGAAAAAGAATTAAATATAAAATTAAATGATACTGAAATAATTTTTATAGCAATTCATATAGCATCAAAAAGTTTATTATCAAATAGTGAAAATTATATTATACAAAACAAACTAGACAATGTAGTTCAGGATATGCTCGATTTGATATACAATAATTTAAAAATAGATTTAAGAGATAATTTAAACTTAAGATTATTGCTTAACCATCATATGATACCGCTTGATATAAGAATAAGATATAATGTTTTACAAAAAAATCCAATGCTTAGCGACATAAAAACAAATTATTCTCTAGCATACCTAATAGCATCAGAAGCTAACACTGTGCTTAAAACATATTATAATAAAGAAATATCAGATGATGAAATTGGTTTTTTGGCATTATTATTTCAAATAGCCT
>NZ_VYIX01000021.1 GCF_009755885.1 Brachyspira sp. SAP_772
TTACGGAAGGGCTTGTTACGGAAGGGCTTGGGGATGGGTAGGAAAGAGATGTGGCGGAAATTCTATAGGTTTATCATATTTTATACCGTCAATATTCTTAATCTATACTATTTTTCTTCCAATTGCATTATATTTTAATTTGCCTCAAGTTTTAAATAATTTAATACCAGCAATTAATAAAAAKATATTTCTTGCTTTATTATTATTTCCTCATAGTTTTTATGCATTATGCTTAATAGGAAGTTGGATTAGTACACTCTCTCTTAYAAAAGGTTTTTGCAAGGCCATAGGAATATTTTTATCGCATCTCACCTATGGATTTTTCTTTATCAAAGGTTTTATGCAAGGATTTATTAGTAAAGAATAACTCCAATTACAGCTGCTATTAATATTATAGCTATAATAGGCACTTTCCTTCCTGCTACCCTTATTTTTTTCAAAAAGAGAGATAAAGCAAATATAAATAAACCTACAGGACTTATATAATTAAAAATATTTTTTATAAATGCTACATTATTAAGTATAGATGAATCAGTTAATTTYACAAAGAAAGCATCTTTACAAAATGTAATAACAGCAGAAGCTATCAAAGCAACAGCACATACTCTAAGTCCGTTCATTATACTATTAAACTGCTCATTATTTTTTAGACTATAGAAAAACTTAGAAACAATCATACATATTATAAATGCAGGTAAAAATATTCCAAATGTAGCAACAGAAGAACCCAATACACCMGCAACTTTATAACCCACAAAAGTAGCAGCATTAATAGCTATAGGACCCGGAGTTACTTGAGATATAGCAACAAGATTAGAAAACTCGCTAGGGCTAACCCAGCCATAACCTTCTAATATTCCTAAAAGTAACGCTATAATAGCATACCCGCCGCCATAAGTAAAAATTCCAAGCTTTGCAAATATATAAAACAATCTAAAATATATCATTATTAATTCCTAATAAACTTTTTACTAATCAAATAATAAAGCCAACCCAAAAAAGCAGAAAGAAGCAAAGTATATATTACATTAAAATTAAGAAATACAACTAAAATAAAACTTAAAATAAAAAGTAAAGCAGTAAATTTATTTTTTAAAACGCTCTTTCCCATATCATAAGCAGATAGAAGTATTAAAGCAGCTATTGCCCCCTTTATACCTAAAAAAGCTTTATTCACATATTCTAAGCTTTGTACTCTTTCAAATATAGGAGCTATTATAAGTATAATAATA
>NZ_VYIX01000022.1 GCF_009755885.1 Brachyspira sp. SAP_772
AATGCTGGTAATGTAAAAGTTGTAGAAAAAACAGAAATTACAGATCAAACTACATTAGAAACTACTACTACTTCTGGAGCAAAAAGTTCATTAGTACAAATTATTCCTTATATCGAGCTTCCTATTGGTACTGCTTTCAAACCTGTTGATTGGTTTGAGTTTAGAGCTGGTGTTAGCTATAGATTAGGATTTGCTATGACTACTGGTTCATATGAAGCATTAACTGGCGGAAAATATAAAACTTTCAATTATAATAATGGCTTTGAATCTACAATGAACTTATATACTGGTATGGGCTTCATAGTTGGTGAAGATTTCTTTATTGACTTATACTTGGCTGCTCGTGCAGGTAATACTGCTACTACTACTCCATCACCAAGTTTATTGGGTATAGATTCTTGGGGAGCTCAGCTTTCTTATAGACTATAAGACATTATCTTTTTTCAATTTTTCTGCTAAATAAATGTATTAAAAGGGATAGGTTTTTTAAAAACTTATCCCCCATTTTTTTAACAAATATGCAATTTTTTCTAATATATTATATAATATACATATAATATTTTTTAGTTTTGTAAATGAAGTTAATAAAGTTTTTAATTGTTATATATTTAATTATTACATCAATAGTGTATGCCCAAACCAATATACAGCCAGGGCTTTATATTAGAGGTGATTTAGATGGATACTTTTTTCCATATTTAGACGGMGGAGGACAGTTATCTCTATACTATAGATTTATTACAGATGTTTTTCCTGGTTATATATGGGAGGGAGTAAGAACAGATATTGGTATAAGCGACCATTTAGATGCTGAGAGAAATAAACTTAAAGTATATATAGACTCTTCTATTTCAAAATATTTTAATATAAATGTAAGTGCTTCTTTAGTTAATTATTATACTGCAGGAAAAAGAGGTTTTGTTAACTTTGACAGTCCAAATATTGCAGTTGATACTAATGCTATAAATAAAGCATTAAAAACAGATAATATATCCTTTGAAGCTGAAGCAACTCCTACTTTTATAGTTCCTTTGTTTAATAATTTATTTGATGGTACAGGTTTAATAATACAAGCAGGTTTGACATTCAAATATGCATATATTAATAATGGAAAATATTATTTAGATTATGAACTTCTTCTTGTACGTGAACAAAATGATATATCTTATAAGCTTGACAGTATGATATTATTTGATTTGTATCCGCTTTCAGTAGGAATTAACTATAT
>NZ_VYIX01000023.1 GCF_009755885.1 Brachyspira sp. SAP_772
ATATCTTAAAAATAATTTTTAGGTTTCCATTATGAGTAAGGTTAAGATACTAACAATAGTAGATATGCAAAATGATTATATGGAAGGCGGTCCTATGGCTGTTAATGGAGCAATTGGACTTATACCTGTAATTAATGACCTTATAAAAAATGGAGAATATGATGCTATAATAGCTACTCAAGATTGGCATCCATCRAATCATATATCTTTTGCTTCTACTCATAATAAAGAACCTTTTTCTAAAATTAGAGTAATGGACCAAGAAACTGGCGATGAAGATATTTTAACACTTTGGCCTCGTCATTGTGTTGCTAGAACTTTCGGCTCTGCTATTGTTGATGAATTAAAAAAGAAAAAAGATTATATTTATGTTCAAAAGGGTGTTGATGCTGATGATGAGGGAGTATCTGGATTTTCTTATATGCATAAGGACTTTATAGATGCTGCTAGAGAAAATAAAGAAGTATTGATATTAGATTTTGTCGGTGTTGCTTTGGATTATGCTGTTTATTATACGGCAAGAGATACAGCTCAATATGTAACTTCTATTAATGCTGAATATTTAGTTAGCGTAAATGTTTTAGAATATGCAACTGCTGCAATGAATCCAGATAAAGTGTATGAATTATATTCCAATACAAAAAACATTAATCTTAAAAAGGTTCATCTGTGAATATTATAAGACTTGAAAATAGTCATATAGATGATAAAGTGTTTTTGTATAAAAGCCCTATTGGAAACTTATATTTAACTCATTATAAAGATTATATCACTTCTATTTCTTTTCAAAGCAATTATAGTATAAGCACTGATAAAGAACCAGAAATTATAAAAGAAGCAAAAAAAGAGTTAGATGAATATTTTAATTTAAAAAGAAARATATTTGATATACCAATAGCAGTATATGGAAGTGATTTTCAATATAMAGTGTGGATTGAAACTTATAARATTCCTTTTGGAGAAATAGAAACATACTCCAATATAGCAAAAAAAATATCTAACAGTTTTGGCAGTATTTTTAGAGCAGTTGGAAGTGCTGAAGGCAAAAATAAAATACCAATTATAATACCATGCCACAGAGTAGTTTCTAAAGATKTGAAATTAACAGGATATGCCGGAGGAATAGAAAAAAAGGAATATTTACTKAAACTTGAAGGTTTTAATATAGATAAATTAAAAATAATAAGATAGTAATAAAAATGATTAAAAAAAGTTATAATAC
>NZ_VYIX01000024.1 GCF_009755885.1 Brachyspira sp. SAP_772
GAAGAAACATTTTGGGAAAATAATGATAATGGAAATACTAGTTATAAATCTTCAAAAATTATTTTAGGAATGTTATTAAAATATTATAATATAAAATCTATGATAGATGTAGGATGTGGTATAGGGGCATGGTTAAAATCAGCTATAGAATTTGGAATTGATGATGTAGTGGGAATAGATTGTAATGAAATATCAGAAGAAAAATTATTAGTTCCAAGAAAATATATAAAAATAGATAATTTAGAAACTCATAAAAATATTTATTTAAAAAAATACGATATAGCTGTATCTCTTGAAGTAGCTGAACATCTATCTCCAGAATATTCTGAAAATTTTATAAAAATGCTTACTAGCTATAGTGATATAGTATTATTTTCAGCAGCAATACCAAATCAAATAGGTACAAATCATATAAATTGTCAAAAACCAGAGTTCTGGTTTAAATATTTTGATCAACTGGAATATAAGTGTTTTGATTTTAGATATGAATTGATGTCTTTAAATATCTCTCCATCATATTCTCAAAATATTTTATTATATGTTCATAAAAATATTGCTAATAAATTTAATAATTTTCTTTACACAGAAAAACCTGTATTCTTTTATCATCCTTTTTTTGTTCAATTTATAATTGATAATAATGATGTATTTAATTTAGAGATAATTAGATTAAATAATTATATTTTAGAATTAAATAATAAAAAAAATGAGAATTTTGATACATATGAGAAATATTTTAATTTACTAACAATATTTAATTTTACTTTATTTGGTATTAATTTTTTTTTTTTAAAGTTATGACGCATGATGCTATTACTACAATATTAGACCAAGCTTATTAATTTTAATCATCATTTTTAGGTGAATATTTATGAGGRTGTTTGTGAAGATAGTCTATTAATTTTTTATTAGGCTTATATTTACTCACAGAAGGAAGCTCTTTATAGTCTAAAAGCGAAGTTTTATATTTYTCAGCATATTTATTGTAKGCAAGACATAATAAATATTCCAAATCAATAGTATCAAGCAAATTATAATGTATGAGAGAATCTATTGCTGTTTCATCTTTAGTGTCTAAATAATAATTCCAAAGCAAAACGGCGGTGTATCCATTCACACCAAGCATATCGTCTCCCCTATCAATACCGACATCTT
>NZ_VYIX01000025.1 GCF_009755885.1 Brachyspira sp. SAP_772
ACATCTCTATTAAAACATTCAAGCATATTAATAATTCCATTTCCATTTGGAGTGCCGTTATTATTTATGCCTACTATTGTTTCTATTTGAGTTAATCTATTTTCAAAATTATTTTTTTTATTATAGGTTTTATTGTAGTTAAATATTTTTTTAYCCAAACTATTATTCATAAAATRCCTTTTTAWAGATTTTCTATTTTTTTATATCTTTTAATTCTATCTTCTAAACCATTGTATCCGCYGTTAATTTTTTTAGTTGCCTTTCTTATATCATCAATWCCYAAAAGCCCTCTGTTTATCCAATARCAGCAAGCRACATTAACAGCAACATTTCTCTCTAAAAGCCAATCAGGATTATTAACCAAATCAATATTAAGAAGTTTTCCATAATAAATATAATTGCTTTTTCCTGTAAGCTGTATTATTCCTCTTCCTCTGTACTTATASCCCTCATCAAAATTATTKCCAAGCCTTCCTCCGTATACTCTATTTGCAAGAGCCTCATCTCCTCTATATAARATATCTTTTGCCTCTTCAAGAKTTTTAAAATATTTTGGAAARACTTTTATTAAAACTTCTGGTCTATATTTRAAACTCTCTTCAAGTCTTTTATAACTTAAACTCTCATGACTAGTTTGAGCTAAAAACATCTTTATATCTTTTTCTTTTGTGATGTTRTAKGCAAGTAAATATTTTTTTAATATACTCTCCCAAGAAGAATCTATATTAAGAGCAGMTAAATATTTTTTTATATCAATCATATATTATTACCTCATAATATTTTTTTGTATTGAGTTTTTATCTTGGCTCTGTTATCTTCTATAGTTTTAAGTACTTCAATTTGATTTTCATTCAATAATCCTTGAGAAGCTAAACTATTAAGMACACTATCTAAAAGCTCTGCTCTAACTCCGTCTAGGTTTTGAGAATATTCACTTTGCCTTTGATTAATTATACAGCTATTATACTCTTCTTTTGTTATTAGATTTTCTTTATATTTTTCTTCTATAGTTTTTTCTATTATGTATTTTTTACCGTTTTTTTCTGATATCTTTTTACTTTTATCTAGATTCTCTAAMCCTCTTTCAATCATTACAATATAATCATCTTCATAATTTTTATTTAAAACTTGTTTATTTTTTATTTTATACTCGCAATGCCTTTCACATTATAACC
>NZ_VYIX01000026.1 GCF_009755885.1 Brachyspira sp. SAP_772
TCTTTTATCTGTCTTAATCTATCTCTTGTGATAGCATCTTTTTTTAAGTATCTTCCATCTGCAGCTATTCTACTATCACTTGGTATGCCATCAATATATTTATCTGTAAGTAAGCAATATGTTTAATTTTATTAAAAGCTTTGATACTAATAATGTTTCTTTTGATGAGATGTATGATGCTGTAATATCTGAATATAATCTCAATATTAATAAGACTATTTTTTCTAATGCTATTATTAATAGAGATACTGTTGGATATGAGGCTAAGGTTGTAGATACGCTTAAGAGTTTATTTGATGTTGGTATAATATCTAGAAGAAATTTAACACCTGAAACTTTAAGATTAATTCTTAATAATGGAATATTTATTTATAAGTATAATGATTATGTTGTTGAAGAGAGAATAGCTGCAAAAAACAGAATATTCTTTTTAGAAAATTTAAAAAATGAAATTAGCTCTATTTTGGGAAATAGATATAATGATTTAAATGTATTTCATATCAATACAATATCTTCYATAATCAATGTATTTTTAGTAGATAATTTAATTTATAATTCTGAAAAAACTCAAGAAGAGATAAACAAAATTCCATTATCTGTAGAGCCTATATATACAACAATAAAAGCAGGATTTCCTATTTTAGAAGAAGGTGAAAGGGTTACAGAGGATAAGGTTAATCTTTTAAAATATATATTAGATAATAGCAGTTTTCTTGAGTATAATATTAAAACTCTAATAGGTCAGGCTTTATTTATATTGATGTTATTTGCTTTTGTGGGATACATTATATTTAAATATAATATAGACTTTTATACTAACTTTAAGAATTTTATTTTATTCTCGCTTGAATATTTGCTTATTATGTCTATAGCATATTTTATAAGCAACTATGTATCGGATAAACTTATCAATATACCATTTTATATATACACTTTYATACCAATGTTTTCTATGCTTAATACTTTACTTGGGGCAAGAAGAGGAATTTCTGCTATTGTAACTGTATGTATTACTCTTTTAGCTGCCAATATGGTGCAGGCTGATGTATATGAGTTTTTCTCACTATTTGTAATATCAATGATAACTTCTGTTTCTACAAAGAAAATTAATAACAGAAATGGAGTTTTATGGCTAGGCATTCAG
>NZ_VYIX01000027.1 GCF_009755885.1 Brachyspira sp. SAP_772
CCAAAAAATACTTGTACATCAGGATTAGCCTGAAGTATATTTTCTGCTATAGGTAATGATATTTCTAATTGACCTACTCCATCTTGTCTTGATACTAATTCAAATTTATTACTAACAGCACCTAATCCAGCATAAAACCCATTTATTCTATCTAAAACAGRTTTAKCWACAGCATRTTCTATAATAGCTAATTTTCCGCCATTWGGCATACGTTTAGCTAAATCTKCACCGCATAMAWATCCTGCTTGAWAATTATCTGATAYAACYAYAGCATCAACTAAMTCAKTATCATAAACWTCAGCATCAAAATTTACAAYWGGTATTCCAGCTGCTTTWRSAGCATCTAARGCAGGTTTTACACCTTKCCAATCWACWGGATTTAAAAATAAAAGCTCTATACCTTGTGCTATCATATCTTCAACTTGTGAAATTTGTTTTGCCTGGTCTAATTGTGGATCTAATACTATTAAAGTATCTCCATTTTTTGCTAATTCTGACTTTATAGATTCAGATATTGTTAAGAAAAATGGATTATTCATTGTCATAGCTGTATAACCAAATTTTCTTCCAGTATTCTCTTTAGTACCTCTATTACATGATACAAAAACTGATAACATGATAGATAAAGTTAAAAAAATGACTATTAGCTTTTTCATTTTTTGCTCCTTAAAATTAAACTATATTAAATAACAATTAATTAATATAAKTATTTAATCAAATATATTAATTAATTTAATTAATTAATATATTATTAGTATATTCAAAAAAACTTAATAGTCAATTTTTTTTAAATATTTAAAAAATTTATTTTAAAAGTAGGCCTTCTCTAAGAATTGCTTCTATAGCTACGATACTTGCTCCTATTAAAACCTCATCATCAGCAAAATTTCCTAATCTTATATCCAAATTATTATATAAATCTGGTATAATTTTATTTCTGACATTAGATTTCAATATATTAAGAAAATCATTTCCAAAATTAACCATTTCATCGCCTATGATTATTACATCAGGATTTACCATATTAACTAAATTAACTATACCTATACTTAAATACTCTATATTTTTATTTACTTCTGTTACTGTTAAATCATCTTTATTTTTGTATGCTTCTACTATATCA
>NZ_VYIX01000028.1 GCF_009755885.1 Brachyspira sp. SAP_772
TTTTATCAAAAAAAGCACTATCACTCTTATATTTGAAAATGATAAGAAATATTATCATAAAAAATAAAAATATTATGTACTCTATTTTTAAAGATAAAGTATAAGAAATATCATAACTATCTTCATTATCATCTATAATCCTACTTGAAACTAGATTGCCAAAAGGGCTTCCATTTCTAATCATTCCTATTTTTTTTATATAATTATTATTTTCTGAAATTTTATTTATGTCTGGATAAACATCATAAATATCACTATTTCTAAATACCTTATCATAATATTTTATTCTAAAATTATARCTATAATTCATTATAGAATTATTAGTTAAAACATAATTAGTAATAGCAGCTTCATCTAAATTATTGTTTACAGTAAATAGTTGATTAATTTCTTCTATATTTAGATTATTTAATTCTAAAGTTTCAGTGATATTTATTTTAAACTCCGATAAATAACCTATTCGCTCTTTATTTCCTAAAAAAGATAATACAATTATTGAAACAGCAAATATAAYAACAAATRCTATATATATTTTAAAAAAWAKAYTTTTATTTTTCATTTTTAATCCCAAAAAATAATAAAGTATATAAAAARTTATAATTTCATTTAATAATTTCTATGATAAAAAATATTTTTYATATTTCAGAATAAAACTTTTGAAAATTATAGTATAAAAATTAATATTGTCAATTATAAAATAAAAAATGGGCAAGAAACTAATATAAAGCTTCTCACCCATAAAAAATTATAAAAGAAAAATTTTATTAATAAACACCATTATAAGCATCTAAATAAATTTGTTTTAATTCTTTCATAAGAGGATAAACCGGATTAGCACCAGTACATTGATCATTAAATGCCTGTTCTACTATATCATCAAGTTTAGCCATAAAGTCTTTTTCAGCTACACCATAATCTTTAATAGACAAAGGTATATCCAAATCTTTCTTAAGACCATTGATAGCCTTAATTAAATTAGCTACTTTTTCATTATCATTTTTGCCACCAAGACCAAGCATATCAGCAATAAATGCATATCTCTCTCTAGCATGAGGATATTTATATTGAGGGAATAAACCTTGTTTAGTAGGTTTTTCATTAGAATTATATTT
>NZ_VYIX01000029.1 GCF_009755885.1 Brachyspira sp. SAP_772
TTATCTTATATATTTTTTTAACTATTCATATATTTATTAACTATCTCATCATCTTCTAAAGCAGTAAGTTTATCTTATATATTTTTTTAACTATTCATATATTTATTAACTATCTCATCATCTTCTAAAGCAGTAAGTATCTCAACACCGTCTTCTTTAACAGCAACAGTATGTTCATAATGAGCAGATAAAGAACCGTCTCTTGTAACAACAGTCCAATCATCATCTTCAATATATATAGCATGATGTCCCATATTAACCATAGGCTCTATTGCAATTACCATATTAGTTTTAAGYAGAGGACCAAAACCTTTTTTACCTCTATTAGGCACAGCAGGCTCTTCATGCAAATTAGCTCCAACACCATGACCGTTAAACTCTCTCACCAAAGAATAACCAGCATCTTCTGCAGTTTTCTGTATGGCATAAGAAACATCTCCCAAATGAACACCATCTCTTATCTGTTTTATTCCATTAAAAAATGATTCCATTGTTGTGTCTACAAGTCTTGAAGCYTCAGCAGATACATTGCCAACCTTAAAAGTAAATGCTCTGTCTGAATGATAWCCYTTATAATAAACGCCTATATCAAGACCTATTATATCGCCGTCTTTTAATACTCTTTTTTTGCTAGGTATRCCATGTATTATTTCATCATTTATAGAAGCACATATAGAAGCAGGRAAAGGAGGATTTCCATAACCCTTAAAAGAAGGCTTTGCATTTTGCTTTCTTATATAATCATAAACAAACTTATCAAGCTCTTTTGTAGATATGCCAGGCTCAACAAGTTTRGAAACTTCTTTAAACACATTTGCGAATATATGTCCGCTTTCACGCATCACATTTATTTCTGATTGTGTCTTTATTTTAATAGCCATTTTTAATGCTTTCCTTTATTTATCAATTTGATTGATTCTCTGTATCATTTGTATTTTCAAAAGTATTTTCTGCCTCAACTTTATCGCTAAAAGAATCTTCTACCACTTTTGTAATATTCTTTTTTTGTCCGCCTGTAATAGTCATCTCTCCCTGTATAACAGCACCCTCTCCAACATCTATCTTAGGAGCTTCTATGTTTCCTAAAACTCTTCATGTTTCT
>NZ_VYIX01000030.1 GCF_009755885.1 Brachyspira sp. SAP_772
TCAGCATTTTTAAAAAGTATTCCAAGTTCAGCACCTTTTCCAGTACCAACCATTATAGCTGTAGGAGTTGCAAGTCCTAAAGCACAAGGACAAGCTATAACAAGTACCGATACAAATACTGTTAAAGAAAATACGAAATTGTGAAGAGCTATAAACCAAATTATACCRGATATYAAAGCTATAGTTATTACAGCAGGTACAAARTAAGAAGAAACAACATCGGCAATATGTGCTATTGGAGCTTTTGAACCCTGAGCATCTTCTACAAGTTTTATAATCTGAGCTAATGCAGTATCAGCCCCTACTTTTTGAGCTTTGAATTTAAAACTTCCTGTTTTATTTATAGAAGCACCAACCACTTTATCRCCAACGCTTTTTTCAACTGGTATACTCTCACCTGTAAGCATTGATTCATCAACACTRCTGTATCCTTCTATTATTTCTCCGTCAACAGGAATCTTCTCTCCAGGACGAACTAATACTATATCATCAACTTTTACATCTGAAATTTTTATYTCTTTTTCTTCTCCATTTTGTATTATAGTAGCAGTTTTAGGCTGAAGCCCCATAAGTTTTTTTATTGCTTCTCCTGTTTTTCCTTTGCTTCTAGCCTCTAAATATTTTCCAAACTGTACTAATGTGATTATAACAGCAGCTGATTCATAATAAAGATTATCWCCATGAGRATTAAGTCCCATAAATGCYAAAACAGTAGAGTAAATACTATAACTAAATGCAGCAGTTGTTCCTATTGCTACAAGTGAGTCCATATTAGGTGAACCTCTAAAAAGTGCAGGAAAACCTAATGTATAAAATTTATAACCTGATATCATAACAGGTACACATAAAAATATTGCTACTATAGAAAAAACTTGCGGATTAATGTGATGCACCAAAAAACTAGGTATCGGAAACTTAACAAAACTTACCATTGGTGCCATCGATATATAAAACAAWGGTATAGAAAATATTGCTGATACTATAAGTCTTATTTTCTGCTCTTTTATCTCTCTTGCTTTTACAACTGCAGGGTCTTCCTCTTTACCTAAAACCTGATACCCAGCTTTTACTACAACATTAACTATA
>NZ_VYIX01000031.1 GCF_009755885.1 Brachyspira sp. SAP_772
ATCTTTTATTAGGTTTAAGTCTAAATCAATTTTTTCTCTTTCAAGTTTGAATTTATAATCAATGCTTCTTTTTTGATATTCTAAATCATTGATTTTTAATTCATATTCATAAGATATTTTTCCCATTTCTTCAAGCTGTGCATCTGTTAGATATATACCAGCGTTTCTGCAAATTCTGTATATATCACCTCTAGGACCGCCCATAGCCCTTGGCATAGCTCTTTCTCTTGGTCCTGGTGCAGGCGGAACATCACCACCTCTTGGAGCAGGCGGCTGAGCAAATGCCAATGCTGATACTAATGTTAATATAMATGTAGATAATAATAATTTTGATTTCATTTCTAGTAACTCCTGTTTTGTTTTTGTATTATRTTAGACGAAGTTATAGTTACTAAAGTTCCCAAGTAATAATTAAAAATRCAATTATTTTTATAAAGTTATATATAAAATRTTGATTTTTTTATATATTAAATTATCATTATTATATAATGAATTATAGTTATTATAATTTATTAAATTTTTTATAGCGGAGTGTATAAATTATGGGAAAATTAGGAAGAGTTTTATGGTTAGTATTTGGAATATTACTTATTATATCAGGYATAGCTACTATATTTAATCCGGCAGAAACAGTATTGTTATTAGCATATATAATAGGMTTTTTAACAATATTCTCTGGAATAAGCACTATATTTTATTTTTTCAGTTTAAGACATTTATCAAGTTCTCTTTTAATTTTAGCAGATGGTATAATAACAACTATATGTGGTATTATAATTATATCTAATCTCACAATCAGCGGTGCATTTATACCATATATGGTTTCATTTTTTGTAATAGTGAGAGGYGTTATTGCTATATCTTCTTCTATAGAATTAAAAAAAGAAGGYTACAGCAAATGGGGACTATCATTATTTAGCGGAGTATTAACATTATTAGCTGGAATTGTATTAGCATTCAATCCTATACTTGGTGCTGTTTATGTTAGTGTAGTTATTGGAATTGGTTTAATACTTTATGGTATTGTTACTTTGCAGCTTTGGTTTGCTTATGGCAATTTCTTTAAGGACT
>NZ_VYIX01000032.1 GCF_009755885.1 Brachyspira sp. SAP_772
CTATATTCTCAACTCTAAAACAAATCTCAGAAATAGATATTTTGTTTAATTGAGAAGTATCTTTTTTAGCTTCTTCATTTATAAATTGCAAAAGCTCTATTGGAGGAGCTATTATATTATCGCTTCCATTAAGGTATGCTATTTTTACTTTTACTCCTTTCATATTAAATAATAAATCTGTTTCTTTGCCTTCCATCATRGCTTCGCCTTTAAAAGTTAGCCCTAATATGTCTTTGTAAAAATGTATAGATTTTTCYATATTGCTTACTGTGATGCCTATATGCATTACTTCTCTAATCATTAATAATACTCCGTTTGTTATTTTCTAATATAAATTATAACAAATTTATTTATATATTCCATAATCTAAATTTTGATGTATGTAATATTGACAATAATTAATTTTTTTGTACTATATTATAATACAATAAAATTATAAGGATAATAATATAAAKAAAAAAAGATTAGACAATAAAGTAAAGTTTAAAGATTATGAAGCATATATTTCCATTTGCGGTGCAGAGGATAAAAATCTTCAAGTTTTAGAGAATAAATTTAATGTTTCAATATATCCAAAGGGAAATGAATTAACTATAGAGGGTAGCTATTCAAATATAGAAGACACTCTAAAAGTAATATATATACTTAAAGAYATGTATATTTCTAATACCGAAATTTCTTTAGAAAAGGTTATTAATATATCTGATAATATATTTAAAGAGCGTGAGAGTTCTTTAATTAATATGCGTATAAARCTSCCRTAYCTCGGAAGAAACATAGAGATGAAAACCATTTCTCAGGGTGAATATTTAGAGAAGATGATTTTTAATGATATAGTTTTTTCTACAGGTGCTGCTGGTACGGGTAAAACATTTTTATCTGTTGCCTATGGTATAAGTTTGCTTGCAGAAAATAAGATTGAGCGTATGATAATAACAAGACCTGTTGTTGAGGCGGGTGAGAGTTTAGGATATTTGCCTGGTGATTTTAAAGAAAAGATTTCTCCGTATATGAGACCTGTATATGATGCCTTGTATAGTCTTTTGTCTAGTGATAT
>NZ_VYIX01000033.1 GCF_009755885.1 Brachyspira sp. SAP_772
AAAAAATTTAAAACTTATCATGGCGGTGTAAGTTTAGTTATAGCTACCCTATTTTTAATAGAAGAAGCTTATAAAAACAACTATGATAGATATATATTTATTAGCGGTCAAGATGTGCCTCTAAAAACAAATAAAGAGATTATTAACTTCTTTGATACAAACAAAAATAAAGAATATATWTCATACGAAAGCATTAATAATAGTRAAGCTATGTATAAAGAAATGTCTTTTAGATTAAATTCCTATAATTTTGGAAAACTATATAGACTAATTTTCCATAGAAAYATAAGAGAATTATTATCTAATTTTCCTCTTATAAAACGCACTACTCCAAAAAATATTTATTATGGCTCTCAGTGGTGGAACTTAACTAATAATGCTATTAAATATATATTAGAKTATACAAAACAAAATCCTAATTTTCTTAAGAGATTTAATTATACTTGGGGAAGTGATGAGTTTTATTTTCAGTCTATACTTCTTAACAGCAAGTTTAAGAATAATTGTATAAAYGATAATTTRAGATATCTTATATGGAATGGCGGAACTCCGTTTAATTTACAAATGAAAGATTATGAGAATATAAAAAACAATATTAACAACAATATATTTGCACGTAAATTTGATGAAGATATTGATAACACTATAATAGATAAATTGTATGAGGATTTAAATGAGTAGGATTTGTTTTATTATTATAGCACATAAAAATTATAATCAGACTATGAGATTAATTAATCATCTTAAAACCGATTTTGATTTGTATGTGCATATAGATAAAAAAAGCAAATTAAACATAAAAAGTTTTGATAATGTTTATATATACAAAAAATATAGTATTTATTATGGAGGATTTAGTCAGATAACTACTACTTTATATTTAATGAAAGAGGCTTTTAAGAATAATTATGACAGATATATTTTTATAAGTGCTCAGGATATACCTTTAAAAACTAATAAAGAAATAAATGAGTTTTTTAAAAATAAAATAAATAAAGAGTTTATCTCATATCAAGATGTTGAAGCTGATGAAAACATGTATAAAGAGATGTGC
>NZ_VYIX01000034.1 GCF_009755885.1 Brachyspira sp. SAP_772
GGAAGGACAGGTGTCGAGTTGGGAAGGAAAGATGGAGCAGGTAATGCCTACAGAGGATGCTGGGCTTCTTATAGCGGAAAAATAGGAAGAAGAGGTTCTACTGCTTACAGTGCTTCAATAGACAGAGCTCCATATATTACAGAATATGTTAGAAGAGAATTGATTGATAAATACGGAGAAACAGCATTAAAAGAAGACGGATTAAAAATATATACTACTATAGATATAGAAAAACAGGAAGCTGCACAAAAATTATTAACAGAAGCATTAAAAGAATATAATGATAAATACGAAGGCGGCTCTATGGATATAAGCACTATTTATGACAGAGAGCTTATAGATAAAGTAGAAATGCTTTCTTTACTCTTTGAGCTTCCAGAAAATATGGCAAGAAATAAATTCTCTATATCWGTACGCTCGCTTCTAAACCAAGACACAKCAAGTTCTTTAGCACTTATCTCAGATATGTTTGGTATGGAAGAAGTTAATGATATTATGATGGAAGTAATGAAAGCAGATGAGGCAGAATTATCACGTCAAATAGAAGGAGCATTAGTTGCAATAGACCCAAGAAACGGATATATAGTTTCAATGGTTGGCGGTTCAGGATTCACTCCAAGAAACCAATTTAACAGAGCAACMCAAGCAAGAAGACAGGCAGGAAGTGCATTCAAACCTTTTGTATATGCTGCTTCTATGGACATTACTAACTATAACCCTGCAACTATAGTAAGCGATGCTCCTATTGGATTTGTTCCTGAAGAAGGCGAAGAAGGAAAGGTATGGATACCAAAAAACTATTCTGGAAACTTCAAAGGAGATGTTAGCTTAAGATATGCTTTAGCTGTTTCGCTTAATATTGCTACTGTAAATGTTGTAAATTATGTTGGTATTACAAATACTATAAGATATGTAGAGCCTATATTTAAAGCACAGCCTGATGATGCTAAGTCTAAAAGAATGTTTAACCCAGATTTAACATTGGGTCTTGGTACAGGTTTATTTGCTCCATTAGAACTTACTCCGGGTTTTGCTCCTATA
>NZ_VYIX01000035.1 GCF_009755885.1 Brachyspira sp. SAP_772
TATTAATGATAAGCTTCTTGCAAATGTAGAGAAATTAAGTAAGTTAGAAGAAGATTTTGGCAAGTTGTTTAATAAAGATTATGTAGAAGAATTGGATTCCCGCATAAATAGTATTAATAGCAAATTAGAAGAAGAGATATCTAATATAAGAAACAGTTTAGATAATGATATATCCTCAGTACGCAGTCAATATAAAGAGTTGAGTGTAGATTTTGAGGAAGCTTTAGATTTAGTWAAGAAAAGTATTTTAGAYAGAGATGAAGTAATAGATTTACAGAGCAAAGARAAAGATGAATTAATCTCTCAATTGGAAAGTCTTAGAGATGATTATTTATCATTAAAAGGCGATGTATCATCAGTTAGTGATAATAATGAGTTATATAGTTTATTTGAAGAAGAGAGAGAGAARTTAGAAAGAGGGTTTGAAGAGTTTAGCAGCGAGTTATTAAAYAGRCTAAATGATACAGACAGCGAYATAAACTATATAAAAGATATGTTATCAAGYGACAAGAATCTTTTATTAGAAGAATTAGATGCCCTTCGCTTAGAGGTAGAGAATGTTCATAATGATGAAAGATTAAATGAGTTATTAGATTATAAGTTATCATTAGAAGATTCTTTCAATGGTATAAGAGAAGAGTTATCTAAGTTTGATGAATTAGAAAGCAGTTTAAATGAATTAAGAGGCAGTGTATCAGAATTRGAAGGTTCATTTAATAATTCTTTAGAAGAGTTAAAAGATAATGTAGGCAGACAATTAGAAGGATACAATGTTAATTTAAATAATTTAAACTCAGATATAAATAGATTATCAAACAGYRTAGAAGATATAACATCAAAYAATGAAAATATATCTRCTAATCTAGATACAATATCATCTAACTTTGAAGTATTGAATAACAATTTTGAAAGTGTTAATGGYAATGTAAATGATTTTRATAATAGATTAAGCAGTTTCAAAGAAGATRTTGATAAAGCTATTAACAAATCATTAGAGTTAGAAAATAGTATTTCAAATTACAGAAAAGATTTAGAAGATAA
>NZ_VYIX01000036.1 GCF_009755885.1 Brachyspira sp. SAP_772
GTTTCTATTGCATCATAAACTTCATCAATCTCTTTTCCGTATAAAGCTCTTCCTGATGTTACTATAGAATATCTTAAAACTCCTTTATTAAAATCGCTTTTTCCTTGTTCTAATATTTTTTCTTTATCTAGAATATCGTACTCTTCGCAATTAGTATCATAATGAGATGACTGTGCACAGAATTTACAGTTTTCCGAGCATTTTCTGCTTTTAGCATTTATTATTGAACACATATCGAATATATTAGAGCAGAAATATTTTCTTATACTATCAGCCGCAGAGCATAATTCTTCTAATGGTGCTTCAACTAATTGCATAGCTTCTTCTTTTGTTATATCATAACCTTTTATTATTTTATCTCTTAATTCTTCTAAAGATATTTCTTTTTTTAAATCTGTATTACTCATATATTRTAATCTCCTATTTATGATAATCTCTTATTTATACTTCTTTATACTTCCTGAAACTATTTTGTCTATTTTACCGTCCTGAAATTCCGCTACAAGAGCAAAAGTTTTATCTATATCTAGTACTTTTACTATATGTTCTTTATTATTTATATTAATAGAAACTTTTTTTCCTATTAAAAATGAGCGTTTTTTATATTCTTCATAAAAGTTAACATCATTAAAATAATAATCATATAAATTTTCTAATATTTTAGCTACTAGAATATTTCTTATATCGCTTTTAGTATTTGAATTAGCATTATTTTTAGAATTTATTGATGCTGCTATATTRTTCAATTCTTTAGGAAARCCATYTTTAGGRAAATTAACATTAACRCCTATTCCTATAACAGCATAATCCAATTTACCGTCTTCAAAACTGAAAGCTCCTTCAGTAAGTATTCCGCATACTTTTTTACCATTTATAAATACATCATTAACCCATTTAATCTGTGTATTTTCATTTGAAATTTCTTCTATTGATTTTGACACAGCCATAGCTGCAGCRGTAGTAATAAATGAGCTATTAAAAATCTTTTTCTCTTTTTTTAGATTAAGTATAATACTCATATATATGCCTGTACC
>NZ_VYIX01000037.1 GCF_009755885.1 Brachyspira sp. SAP_772
ATATTTTTATACTCTCCTCAATTTCTCCTAAAGCCTCATGAGTTTCAGCAAGAGAAATATATATATCATCATCTTGTATATATTTTAAAACTTCTTTTAATATAACTTTAGCATTTTCTAAATTATTAATACTCTCTTCATTGCGTACACCACTTGCTAATGCTTTTTCTTTATAGTATAGAGCAAAACTATATGCTGCCCTTGCCTCTTCTTCATTTCTAATATATCCATTTTCACTATAGCTATTTGTAGAAGAATAATCATTGCTTAAAGAAGTTTGTGCATTAAGAATATTCAACCCAATYATGAATATTAGTAATATATATTTATACATATTTACCCCGCATAGGCTTATTAAATTTATTTATTAATTATTATATATTCGTCAATTATATAAAAAAGCATAAGAGAACTATTTTTGTAAAATGATTTATTTAACTTTTTTATTAATTATATCAAAAAAACATATAAAAGTAAATTAAGCATTATTAAATATAATTACTTTAAATAATAATACAGCTATGATATACTTAAATAAGTGAGAGAGTTTTATGAAAAATACTGATATATCTAAAAAAATAGAAAATATTATAAAATTACTTTCTAATGGTCTTTATGAGAGAGAAAATATTGTAGCATTAACTCTATTAAGTGCTATAGCTGGAAAACCAATATTTTTATAYGGYCCTCCTGGAACAGCAAAAAGCTTTATAGCAAAGAGAATATCTTATGCATTYAAAGATTCAAAATAYTTTGGATACTTAATGCAGAGGTTTAGCACACCRGAAGATATATTCGGCCCTATTAGTTTGGAAGARTTAAAAAACGATAGATATATAAGAAAAATTGAAGGATATTTGCCAGATGCCGACTTTGCTTTTTTAGATGAAATTTGGAAAAGCAGCCCCGCTATACTAAACACACTTCTTACTATAATAAATGAAAGAATATTTAAATATGGTGTTAATGAAATAAAAGTGCCATTAAAATCATTAATCTCAGCCAGCAATGAAAGTCCTCCAGAAGGTC
>NZ_VYIX01000038.1 GCF_009755885.1 Brachyspira sp. SAP_772
GCAGGCACTTGGACTGGAAAAGTTATAGAAGAAGATAATAATACAAATATACCAGACATACCAATACAGCCTCCTCCCGGCGGAGAAGAAACTACAGAAGATAACACTAACGAAAGAGATATAATCGTAACTATTAATGAAGACGGCTCAATATCTATAGATAACGATTCMATACCGGCATCAAATATATATAAAGATATAAAAAACAACGTACACTACTATACAATATCATATATCACATCTTATCAAGAAAACTCTAGTACAGTATTTAATTATATGATTATATTTGAAGATAATACCAAAGCTACTATAGAAGGAACAACTATAACAACATTAAATGAAAGAGAAGAAAGAGTAAAAGTTCCTCAAACCACYATAAATAAACAAACTGAAACTAATTAAATAACAATAAAATTCTTCAATAACTCTATTGTGTAAAACACTAATTAATTATAATATATACAAATCAAAAAAATAAAAAATTGGTTAAAATATATGAATGAATTTTTTAAATGCGACAAACCTAAAGAAGAATGCGGAGTATTTGGAATATACTCAAAAGAAATAAAAAAAGACATATTAAAAACTCTTAACTATGCACTATACGCTCTTCAGCATAGAGGTCAGGAAAGTGCTGGAATAACTGTATCAAATTATAAACATTTATTTACTTATAAATCTATGGGACTTGTTTCAGATTTATTTTCTAGTAACATACCAAAAGAAACAGAAGGAAATATTGCTATAGGTCATGTAAGATATTCTACTACAGGAGCAAGCAAAATAGAAAATGCTCAGCCTCTTGAAAACYTATTTAGATTAGGTCAAATAGCTATAGCACATAACGGCAACCTTACTAATGCATATCAATTGAGAGATAAATTAGAACAAGAAGGTGCTACATTCAATGCTACTTCAGACAGCGAAGTTATAATAAAATTAATAGCAAGAAAAACTGTAAATAATTTTATAGACGGAATTAAAGAGACTACTAATATAAGTGAGCGTGCATTTGCTTTGGCTAATG
>NZ_VYIX01000039.1 GCF_009755885.1 Brachyspira sp. SAP_772
AGAAAGTTTAATTCTTATATCTTTAATAGCAGTGAGTATAATATCTCCTATTGCTGTACACTTTGTAGGACTTAAAGGCACAGAGTTTCTTCCAATATTCTTTGCTTTATCTATAGGCACTTTTATTCTAAGCCCAATTTATTTAATAGCTCTTTCAATATTATCCCCKCTTGTAAACTATTTAATATTTCAAATGCCTAATGTTCCTATTTTGTATTTTTTAATGTTTGAGGGAATAGTTTATTCTTTGTTAATATCAGCTATTAAACATTTTTTTAAAAACACTAATTATGTTATTATTTTATCTATCCTTTCTTTTATAGCAGCAAGGTTTTCATCTATTTTATTACTAAATATATTTAATTATGATATGTGGTTTAATTCTTTAATTAATGGATAYAAAGGAATAATTMTAAACTCTATYTATATAGCTTTAACATATATTATAATAAACAAAAAAGGCAGCAAACATTTTTARACCATACAAAACTTTTTATTTAGATAATAATATAAGAGTATCTGCTCTTGGTGATTTGGATTTAGAGCTTGGAGATGAACTTAGAGCTTTTAAAAAAGGCAGTATAAATAATACTCCTTTAATATTTGAAAGTTTTTTTAATTGCTATAAATATTTAAATACTAATTTTGATTTGCTTTTATATGTACCTTCAAATAAAAATAATAATGTTATGAACTTYTTTGCTAATACAATATCAAAAACACTCAATATAAARAAATCTGATGATATTCTATTAAAYAAAAATATAAAAGAGCAAAAAGTATTAGAAACATTAAAAGAAAGAGAARAMAAYATAAAAAATGCATTCACTATAAAAAATATAGAAAACATTAAAAATAAAAAACTTCTTATTATAGACGATGTTTATGCATCGGGGGCTACATTAAAAGAGCTTATAAAATTATTAAAAGAAAACAATATTACAAACATAGAAGKAATAGTATTTTGCTATAGAAATTATAATTTTGAGCAATAAATAATTAATAATTATTTGACAAAAATAAATT
>NZ_VYIX01000040.1 GCF_009755885.1 Brachyspira sp. SAP_772
TATTTTTATGCTTTCAATAATCAAATAAATTTCTATAGAACCATTTTTTATATTTTCTTTTATACTATAATTACTTCTTATATTATTAAGTTCATTAAGAAGCAATTCTATTTTTTCTTTGCTTCTTACAACAGATAGATTCTCGCTTACTAAATTTCTTATTTTTATTAAAACTTCATTTCTTGTAAAATTATTCTCTTTATCATCTTTTGAAATCTCATTAACCCAATCATTAAATTCTTTTTCTATATTATTTAATTTTATATTATTAGAATCATCAAAGTTTGTATTTTTAATATATTCAAAAGCATTTTTAACAGCATTATTTCCAAATACTAAAGCCCCTCCAACAGAATTWCCTCCAAGCCTATTAGCTCCYTCTATAGCAGAYGATAACTCACCTATAGCATAAAGCCCTTTAACACCTGTAAATGCATTGCTGTCTATTTTTATTCCGCCGTTGCAGCTATGAGCAAAATGAGTAATAACAGTTTCATCTTTCAATAAATCTATTCCTATTTCTTTTTTAAGCCAATTTAAATATASAGTGTAAAACTCCTCTTTATCTTTGTATAAATCTTCTGAATATTTTAATTTAACGCCTTCAGAAGATATTTTTAAATCTATTTCTCTGCTTTCAAAATCATTACTAAAAGGAGCATAAKCACTTCTCTCTATCCATAATCTTTTAGTTTCTTCGTTTTGTATACCATCTAAAAGTAATTKATTTTTTAAATCATACATACCTATACAATATTTTAATGTATGCTCTCCAAACAAYACATTATATTTTGGCTTTAAATATGCCGGTATAAATTGTATAAACTCCATATTTTGAGCAACTGCCCCAGCATCTAACGCAACAACATTACCTACWCCATTAATATTTTTTGGATATAAACTATTTTTRTAATTKCCAGCAACTCCTCCCGTRGCTAATATTATCACATTTGATTTTATAAAAAAGAATTTGTCTTTATTTTGAAACACCGCTCCTACAACTTTATCACCATCTTTMATTATTTT
>NZ_VYIX01000041.1 GCF_009755885.1 Brachyspira sp. SAP_772
TAATGCCTATGTGCCTTTGGTTGTAGATATCACAGATGCTAAGGCTTCTGATATATCAAACTTAATGAAAAAGAATTTCTATATCCTTTATGCAGACAAGAAAACTTTTGATGAAAATAAAGAAGTATTAAAAGAAGTTAATAATATAGCATTAGTAGTAGGYAATTCTAATACATATTCAAGAATAATGTTTTATACTAATTATTTCCAAAGTCTTGTAAGCAATTCTTTGGAAGAGAGCATGAAAGGCTATGACAACAATCTATTTACAGTATACGGAAAGCCAGATAAYAGCATGACAACTCTTTCAAATGAAACTTATAATTTCAAAAGCCGTCTGCTTGCATCATACAAAAAAACACCTTCTGTTAGCATGATTTCTAATATTATAAGCTATTCACARTCTCCTAATGAGGTTATGGACAATTATGCTTATTTTATAGAAGATAGATATAATGCAAAAGACACCAACACTGCATACAATCTCTCTGAAGACGGATATAAATATTTTGCTTCCTCCTACAGTAATATAAGCGATTCTAATGCATACTACTTTATGAAGGCAATGCTTCCTGTTTATAGAAGACTTGGAGATGAAGGGGCTGTTAAGGGTGCTAGAAGAGCTTTGCATTTTATGTATCTATACACAAATGAAAATTATCATTTAATAGATGAATACTKTACTCCTCGCACATTATCAAGATTCTTAAAATCAGGCGAAACTGTAGAAAATAATGTAAGATACGTAAATTATATAGCACAGAGAACTACAGGCACAAATAAAAATAAAATATTAGAAATAGCAGTGCTTTATGATTTGATATATGCTAAAACTCCTTTAGATAAAGTAACAAACTTACTYACTCTAATGACAAATACAAATCAAATACTCACAGTTGCAAATACAATATTAGATAATAAAACTACAAATGAAGCTAATATATTCTTAACTATGGATTATATTTACGGCAATCAGTATATATTTGAAGCTAATACTATTTCATCATTTGCTAATTTATT
>NZ_VYIX01000042.1 GCF_009755885.1 Brachyspira sp. SAP_772
TAAAAAAAGCACACCCACCCAAATTTTATTTAACTTTGTAGCTTAATTAACGCACGGTAAGCTAAATTTAATATATAATTAAACTTAACATTCAAAATAAATTTATGTTTTTAATTTTGCTTAACGTGCGGTAAGTTCTTT
Organism: Brachyspira sp. SAP_772; assembly: GCF_009755885.1. Classification (NCBI taxonomy): domain Bacteria; kingdom Pseudomonadati; phylum Spirochaetota; class Spirochaetia; order Brachyspirales; family Brachyspiraceae; genus Brachyspira; species Brachyspira sp. SAP_772. The sequence continues at coordinate 142 of NZ_VYIX01000042.1, forward strand.
TATTAAAATAATAAAGTAATAAATACARAAAAGAGCAGAGATAAATATATTTTATCAATGCTCTTTTATATTAATCATGATTTTTAATTATTGCTCTTTAGAGGCATAAGTAAATTTATGCATAGATAAAGCATCATAATAAACATCTTTTAATTTAGGATTAACAAGCAAAGGTTCAGTRTAAAAATACATAGGTATTATAGCAAAACTATTTACTAAYAATTCTTCAGCCTTATGCATAGCTTCCATTCTCACTTTCTGATCTCCAGTAGTAAGTGCTGTTTGTATATAAGCATCATATTGAGCGTTACTATATGAGCTATAATTATTTGGAGAGTAGCTTGTGTATAATGATAAGAAATTTATAGGGTCATTAAAGTCTCCAAACCAACCTCCGCGGCACATAGTTAAGTTTTTATCATATCTAGTYTGTAAAAATACAGCCCATTCTTCCTGTACTATTTTTGTATCTATTCCTAAATTTTCTTTCCACATCTGCTGYACWGCTTCAAATATAGATATATGAAAACCAGGGTCWRCYTTAAACTCAAATACAGGGAAGCCTTCKCCATTAGGATATCCTGCTTCAGCCATTAATTTCTTAGCCTCTTCTACATTTTTYTTATATCCTTCTTGACTTATATCRAAATATCCGCCGCCATTTTCTCTAAAACTTCCMTCAGCATCATTTATACCATAAGGAACAAAAGCATCAGCAGGAGTCTCTCCGCCTTTAGTTACTTGTTCTACTATATAATTTCTGTCTATAGCAAGAGCCAATGCCTTACGAACTCTAATATCTTTTAATACTTCATTAGTAGTATTTAAACAATAAAAATATGAAGCAAGCATTGGTTTTATTTGTAATAAT
>NZ_VYIX01000043.1 GCF_009755885.1 Brachyspira sp. SAP_772
GATATGATATCTATACATTATTTATTGGCAAAATCCGGAGGATATTATTTTAATCAAGGATATACTTATTATCATCAAACTAATGTAAACAATTATGCTAATCTTACAAATAATATTACAAACTCTCAATGGTATAATGAAATAGCTGTTGCAATTAATTTTGATAATGAYATGAGATTAAATTTACCAATAGCAGTAGCAGTAAATAACTATTCACAAAGATATACAACAAACAATAGCACTAAAGATACATTAAGCCATCAATATATAAACACCGCAACAAATTCTTTTGATAMTTCTGTGAGATTATTATTTTATCCAGAGTTTATGATGCCTTTAGTAGCAGGACCTTTACAAAAACTAACTTTCAATTTAGGATTGGAGTTTGACCTTTACAAAGAYAATCAAAATWKATTTRTWTTAAACTCAACTAATATATCACCAAATGAAATAGATAAAGTAATAAATGGAAGCTTAGCTAAAAGCAATCAAACTTATAATCTTAATATGAGTTTTGATATTAGTGTTGCTCCTACTTTAGAATGGAATATTATAGACAGAGTAATAAAATTAACAACAGAGCCTAGATTAGGTTTAAGATTAGATATAACAAATTTGGGTACAACTTATGTAATGTCTAATACTTATGATAATGTAAATAATACAATAGATGAAAATAATTTAATAGCAACAGGCGATATACTTCATAATGCAATAAGTATTATTCCATATTTAGAAATACCAGTTGGTACTACAATAAAACCTTTAGAATGGTTTGAAATTAGAGCTGGAATAAAATATGGAATAGATATGAATATATATTCTTTATACAGAGAAACAGCCCAAAAAGAAGTAATAAAAACACTTGAAACAGATTTTGTATCAAAATTAGGAATGTATGCTGGTCTTGGTTTTTCTTGGAAAGACAGACTATTTCTTGATTTATTCTTAGATTTAGCTGTAACAAGTAAACAAGAATCTATATGGGTTAATGGTGTTGG
>NZ_VYIX01000044.1 GCF_009755885.1 Brachyspira sp. SAP_772
ATAATAGAAAGTTTAATAAAAAAAACAAAAGAAATTAAAGCAGTTGATGATGTGTGTTTAGAAATTAAAAGAGGAGAAATACTTGCTATTATAGGAGAATCTGGCAGCGGAAAAACAACTATAGGCAAATTGATAATGAAATTAATAGAGCCTACTTCTGGAAATATTATATTTGAAAATGAAAAYATTAATAATTTTGATAAAGAACAAATAAAAAAATAYAGACAAAATGTGCAGATGATATTTCARGACCCTTATGCCTCAATGAACCCTAGATTTAAAATAAAAGATGTATTAAAAGAGGCACTTTATATTCATAATATAGAAGGCGATGAAAAACATTATGATGAAATGGTGATAAAAGCACTTGAAGATGTAAAGATAAATCCTCCTGAAGAGTTTATGGATAGATATCCTCATATGCTTTCTGGAGGTCAGCGTCAAAGAATAGCAACTGCTCGTGCTTTAATACTTAATCCAAAACTAATTGTTGCTGATGAGCCTGTATCTATGATAGATTTGTCTACAAGAGCAGAAATACTTTATATGATGAAAGAAGTACAAATAGAAAAACAATTAAGCTATATTTATATTACTCATGATTTGTCAACTGCTAAATATTTTGCAGACACAATAGCAGTAATGTATTTGGGAAATATTGTAGARATAGGAGAAGCTAATGAAATAATAGAAAATCCTAAACACCCATATACTAAAGCATTAATCTCTGCAGTACCAGATGCTTCTACAGGAAGAGCAAATATYATTAAAGAGCTTCCAATTAAAGGAGAGATTCCTAATGCATCAAATATACCAACAGGCTGCAGATTTCACACAAGATGTATATATGCAAAACCTGAATGCCAAAATACTCAAGTTATGTTAAAAGATATAAACAGTAATCATAAATCAGCTTGCCTATTTTACGAAAGTATATAAAAAATTATACTCCATTCCAAGAAGCAGCATTATTCTGATAAGCCCACTGGTAAGAATCATT
>NZ_VYIX01000045.1 GCF_009755885.1 Brachyspira sp. SAP_772
GTCCTTATAATATAATACACTCATTATATTTTTATAGTTGTATTTGTCAAGTTTTTGTATAGTTTAAATTAATATATTTTACAAACAATTAAAAACAGAATAAACACTACGCACGCTAAATTTACACATAAATATAAATAAAATTAAAATAMAACTTTTATTATATTATTAAAAATCTTTCACCGTGCGGTAAATAAATTAAATAACTTGTATAATAACAAATATATACTATAATTAATTATTAAAWAATAATTTTGGGATACTTAATGGATAAAAAAAATATTGTTATTATCGGAGCTGGCAATGCTGGAGAGACTCTTGCTTCTGAAATATTGACATCAGACGAAAATAATGAATATAATATACTATGCTTTTTAGATGATGATGAAAAYAAAAAAGAAATTAATATTTATAATCATACTATAAAAGTTGAAGGMAAAGTTAAARAYATAGAAAAAATTATAAACAAATATAAAAATRACAATATAGAACTAGAAGAAATTATTATAGCAATACCTACACTTAAACAAAAAGAACTTCTTGAAATACTAGATATAATATATCCTACAGGCATAAAATATAAAATACTCCCTTGTTTTTTTGAGATAATAAAAGGAAATGCTTCTATTAAAGATATTAGAAACATTGAACCATCAGATTTACTTGGAAGAGAAGAGATTGGTTTTGATGAAAAAGAGATATCGGATTATTATAAAGATAAAACAATACTAGTKACAGGAGGTGGGGGCTCTATAGGAAGCGAGCTTGTAAGACAGTTAGTAACTCTTCCTGTAAAAAAAGTAATGGCTTTAGATAATTCTGAAGGTGCAATACATAGCCTTATAATGTCTTTAAATGATAGAAAAAATGAAAAAAACAAACATAAGTTTAAATATATTATATCTAATGTTAGAGATTATGTAAAAGTAGATAAAATATTAAAACAAGAAAATCCAGATATAATATTTCATGCAGCAGCACATAA
>NZ_VYIX01000046.1 GCF_009755885.1 Brachyspira sp. SAP_772
ATATTATTGCTGTTACATTTAAAGATTATATTAATAAATCAGTTTTAAAATTATTTAATTATATAAATCTGCCAACTACAGAGCTTTATGCTTATGAATTAAAATTAAAGCTTACACTCGGTAATTTAACAGAATATTATTTTCAAGCATTATCAAATTCTGGTTGGGCTAATGAGGCTTGGCTTGTTGCTATGGAAATAAATGAAAATGATATAGACTTAATGGAAGAGATAAAAAGGTTAAATCAGTCTTTTGGAGTAGGAATAATAAGATTAGATTATAATAACCCTGAAGATTCAGAAATATTATTTTCTGCCAAAAAAAGAAATGATTTAGATATAGATACTATGCATAAACTTTGTAATAACAGACAGTTTCAAGATTTTATTGATGATGTTAATGAAATATTGGAAGCTAAAGATAAATCAAAAAATCATATAATATCAAGTTTGATAAATAGTAAAAGATTTAATAACCCTAATTGAARATTTTATAATTTATAATTTTTTATATAACTATTTTTATAAATAATATTTTATTATATCTTGAATACGAATTAGTTTTTATTATTATAAAATTMTTTTAGTTTTATCCATATASAGTTTAATTTCTTTTGCATAATAATATCAGGAATAAGCAGCATAGCAGTAATTACTAGAACAATAGCAATAACTGCTAATATAGTACCAGCAAATACTAATAATACTTCAGGAGCATGGGAAATAGATTCAATTAAAGTGTAATTATTATAAGCTCCTCCGTAAAGTACAGACATACCGCTTACAAATACTCCCATAACAAAAGCAARTATTAATCCACCTATAATTGGCATACCCACAAATAATACAATAATAAATGAAACCATAATTATTTGAGTAACATTATTTTTATCGTTTTCATCAATTTTTAAAGCTATTTCTTTATAAATAATATTTCCGTATTTATTATACCAATATATGCTGTAGATATTGCATGTTA
>NZ_VYIX01000047.1 GCF_009755885.1 Brachyspira sp. SAP_772
TCAAAAACATCAAAAGAAACAGCATTTACTCCATTAAGAACATCATCAACTATAAGAAAAATAGAGCCAATAAAAACAACTGAAAAACCTTCAGAAAGAGAATCTATTACATTACTAAAAGAAGCTATAAGAGCTAAATCTAAAAATGTTTCAAAGCCAATAGTTGCAAAAAAACATTTAGTAGTAACAGATGATAAAATAGAAGAGGAAACAAATAAAGAAGTTGATAATAATATAAAAAGCAMTGAAAATATCTTTAACAAAACAAGTGATATAGTAAATAATGTACTTAATAAAAAAGAAAATGATATAATYCTTAAAGAAAATACTGATAAGCCTCAAACTTTAGAAGAAGTTGTAAAAAAATATAACTTTGATTCATTTGATAAATACAAAGAAGATGAAAATAAAGACAAAGAAACTGAAGAGATAAAARAAGAATTAGAAAAAATAAAAAATGATATTGACGGTATAGAAACAAAAACTGAAATAGAAGAGCCAAAAAAAGAAGAAACAAAAGAAAAAGTAACTTACACTAAAGGCGATATATTTAAAAATAAAAAAGTTGTGCTTCCTACAACTATACAGCAAATATCTAATGAAGAGCCAACATTCAATCAAGAAGAAATGGATAAAGCAATAGAAAATGCTGTAGAAATAGATGATGATACTCCAGTGGAAGCTTATCAAAATTATTCAAACAAAAAATTAAAAGAAYTAGAAGAAAAAGATATTAAAATTATAGAAACTGAAGAAGAATTAAAAACATCTACTRTTATACCTGAAATAGAAAAGAAACCTGTAGAACCTTACAAAGTTCCAGAGCATTCTATTGAAAATGATGAGAAAAAATCAAATAAGCTTATACCAATCATAGGTATTATAATTATAATATTAGGTTTATCATTCTTAGGTTTCCAATTCTTAACTTCTAAAAATGATAACAATGATGATGGCTTTTATAATATAGTTACA
>NZ_VYIX01000048.1 GCF_009755885.1 Brachyspira sp. SAP_772
ATTAGCAGCCCTTTCAAAAGCATAAGGATTAACAAAAGAAGTTTTTATCGTAAGCTCTTTTTGAAACATYTCAAAAGGTTTTATTTTTACTTCATCATCAGGAGCAGTAAGMCCAAAAAGCATTATTTCAGCACCCTTRCCTGCATATTTAATAGAATATTCAGCAGTCTGTACTTTTCCAGCACAATCTATRACTTTATCAATATTAAATATATTATTATTTTTTAGTATTTCTTCAGTATTATCATTAATAGGGTCTATTACAATATTAGCACCATATTTTTTAGCTCTTTCTCTTCTTTTTTCAAACGGCTCTACTGCAATTATATTAACAGCCCCTTTATATTTTAAAAGCTGAATCATCATAAGMCCAATATTTCCAGCACCAACTACCATCACAGTATCACCCTGCTTAATATCCATTAAATCTATACCATGCAAACAACAAGAAATAGGTTCAACCATAGCCGCACTCTCATAAGAAACATTATCAGCTACTTTAAATACTAAGTTCTCTTTAACTGTAACATACTCAGCAAAACCCCCGTCTAATGATACTCCAACAGCAGTCATATTGCTGCATAGGTGTTTTTTAGCATTATTACAATAGTAGCAATTATTACAATAGTCATTAGGATCAACAGCAACTTTATCTCCTATTTTTACTTTAGTAACATTCTTTCCAATYTTCTCTACACAGCCTGATAATTCATGTCCCAATATTCTAGGAGGCTTAACATCAGTGCATCCTTTCTCTCCTTCATATATATGAACATCTGTTCCGCACACTCCAGAGTATTTAACTTTTATTAAAACTTCATTGTCTTTAGGTTCTTTTATATTTACGTCTTCTACAACAATTTTTTGTTTTCCATAAAATACAGCAGCTTTCATTATTAAACTCCTATAAAAATAATAAAATTACTATGAAATAATAATCTATTAAATATTCTTGTCAAGAAGAT
>NZ_VYIX01000049.1 GCF_009755885.1 Brachyspira sp. SAP_772
CTATGTATTTCATACTCAAAATCTTTTTCTATCACTTTTGGTTTAGAAGTTAGATTAATAACAGGGCTTTCTTTTTTAACAGGCAATAAGAATTGTGCTGTTGCTATCTTATGCTCAGTATTTGCCCATGCATTTTCTTTTCTTAATTTAAATACTATATTTAGATAATAATCAACACCAACTTTAACATTAAATTTTTCTACATTAATAGCAAACTCTTTAGAAGTATACGGTTTAATACCTTTAATCTCTTCATAAATAGTATCACTGCATATGATTTCATTTTCAGAATTATATATGCTCCAGTTTAATTCTAAATGGTCAAGAGTGAAGAAGTCATATCTGTTAGTTACTCTTATTTTATAGCTACTGCTGTCTATCATTTCAACTAAAACAGGTTCAAATATTTTTTTAAGCTCTATCAAACCAGGAGAAGGTACTCTGTCTGGCATCAATAAACCATCAATACAGAAGTTTCCATTAGTAGGGTCATCGCCAAAATCTCCGCCGTAAGCATAATAAGCAGTTCCATTTTCATCATGCTGCAATATACCATGATCATACCATTCCCATATAAATCCTCCCTGTAAGAAAGGATATTTATAGAATAATTCTTGATATTCTAATAATCCTCCAGGTCCATTACCCATAGCATGACAATATTCACATAAGATATGAGGTTTTGTTGTAGTAGCAATAATATCTTTCATCAATCTTCCAGGACTATATCTCTCTTTTATCCAAGTATACATAGTGCTATTTACATCAGCAACCTCAACCTTCATATCTCCTTCATAATGAACTAATCTTGTAGGGTCTTCTTTCTTACAATATTCTGCCATAGCTACAAAATTGCATCCAAATGCAGATTCATTACCCAAAGTCCACATAATTATGGAAGGGTGATTCTTATCTCTTTTTCTAGTTCTTATCATTCTACCTAAATAAGCCTCTTCCCAATCC
>NZ_VYIX01000050.1 GCF_009755885.1 Brachyspira sp. SAP_772
AATCTTTTTAAATCTTCGAATAGAATTTCAGCTGATTTTTTAATCATATTTATATCCTATAAAAATAATAATTAAAGCAATTATATAAATTTTTAATTATAATTTCAATATTATTTATATTATCACTAATATATAAAAAAATAGTATTATAATTGACTTTTTTTAAAAATAAATTATCCTATACCAAATTAATTTATTTAGGAGATATTTTATGAAAAACGAAAATATTAAATCAATCCCAATGCTAGTAATATTAAGTGTTGTAACATGYGGWATATATTATTTRTAYTGGTTATATAAAACAACAGATTCTATAAAAAACTTTATGAATAATGCAGAAATAAATCCAACATTAGAATTAATACTATGTTTATTTATACCATTCTATCAATTATACTGGTTCTATAAATATTCTAGAATAATATATAAAGATATGACTTCAAAAGTAGGTATTGACAATACAGAAGATGCTTCTGTTTTACTTCTTGTACTTTCATTTGTTGGTTTAGGTATAGTTTCAGCTGCTATTATACAAGATAAATTAAATAGCATATACTCAAAGATGGGTACTGATAATATAACTTCTCAAGCTAATTAATATAAATTTAGTAAAATAGTTAAGTTTTCATACTCTAACTTTGACAATTGCTATTATATTTATATACTATAAATTAGGTATAATTTAAATATAAAGGAGAGGAATATGAAAGGTTATGCTATGTTAAAAATAGGTCAATCAGGTTGGATTGAGAAAGAAAGACCTGCTTGCGGACCTACAGACGCACTTGTAAAACCTTTAGCTGTAGCTATATGTACTTCTGATGTTCACACATTATGGGAAGGAGCTATAGGTGAAAGACATAACATGATATTAGGTCATGAAGCTTGCGGTGAAGTTGTAGAAGTTGGAAGTTTAGTAAAAGACTTTAAACCTGGTGATAAAGTATTAATTCCTGCTATT
>NZ_VYIX01000051.1 GCF_009755885.1 Brachyspira sp. SAP_772
TTTAAAGTCCATTATATACTCCTTTTTAAAGTCCATTATATACTCCTTAATTAATCATAAATCTATATAATAAAGAACTATATCCTCATACTCATTATTTTTATTAAGATAGCCTTTTTTTACAATACCTATTTCATTAAAGCCTATTTTTTTATATAACCTATGAGCAGCTTCATTAGACAATACAACAGCATTAAACTGAAGTATTTTATAACCCAATTTAGCACCCTGTTTAATACAATCTCTTACTAATGCCTCCCCTACCCCTTTACCTCGAATATTTTTATCTACAGCATAAGAAGCATTACATATATGTCCGCACCTTCCCATATTATTAGGGTGAAGTATATAAACGCCATAAACTTTTTCTTCTTCTATCGCTAATCCAGTATAATCTTGAGAAGAAAAATATTTATCTGCTTCTTCTAAATCTTTTAAAACATCTATTTGAGGAAAATAAATACCATCTTCTATGATATTATTCCATATATTTATAGCCTCTTTAAYATATTTTTTATTATATTTTATTATTTCCATATTATCTCCTTTATATTATTATATATTATATATACACTATTGACAAATAAACAAAAATATTTATACTTGGTATCAGTCTGAAAACGTACTTCTAATTTTTTTATTTTAAATAAATAGACATACAAAATGGAACTTAATAATAAAACTTTAATAGAAAATAGCAGTATAAAACTATTTTTTAAATTCGCTATACCTAGTATTTTGGGTATGATTATGGGAAGTGCTGCAGTATTTGTAGACGGTTTTTTTGTGGCGCATTTTATTTCTGCTAATGCATTTACTGCAATTAATATAGTTTGGCCAATCACTGCTTTATCATTTGGTATTTATGTAATGCTTACAATAGGCTCTATTGCACTCGCTGGTAAATGCATAGGAGAAAACAATATAAGAAGAGCTAATTTAATATTTACTCAAACTTT
>NZ_VYIX01000052.1 GCF_009755885.1 Brachyspira sp. SAP_772
TTCTGTTATCACTTCATTTTTAAGCATGCTATGATTAAGATATATACCCCTCTTAGCATAAACAAGCTCTTTCTTCTCTTGCTTGCTCATTTTCTTTTCATTCTTTAAAGCATCATTTCCGCCAAGCATCTTATTAGTATCTTTTAATTTKRAAATCATTTCTTTCATAGAATTAGTATCTAAACTTATTATATGGTCGCCCGATTTTTTTTCTGGAGTTATTGTAAAATGCTTTTCTATGATTTTAGCACCAAGAGTATATGCTATAATAGGTGCATCTATGCCTATAGTATGGTCAGAATAKCCTATAATATTTTTTTTGAAAAGTTTATTCATAACAACTATTCTATTTAATCTTGCATTCTCTAAAGGTGTAGGATACTCAACAGAACAATGAAGTAAAGCTACCTCATTATTYTTCAAAATATTTAAAGCATTTTTTATATCTTTATTTGTAGCCAAACCAGTAGATAGTATCACAGGTTTTTTAGTAGAAGCAACTTKTCTCAAAAGAGGAATATTATCTATATCACAAGAAGCTATTTTGTATATAGGMACATATTTATCCATATCATCAACAGCCTCAACAGAAAATGGAGTGCTCATTAAAATAATTTTATTTTTGTTAGCTTCTTTATATAGAGTTTCATACCACTCTTTTTTTAATACTATATCATCAACATTATCTAATGCATTTTCTGGTATTTTAAGTATTTTAGTATATTCTTTATGTGCAAATAGAGTTTTTGAAGTAAAGCTTTGAAACTTCACAGCATTAGCTCCGGCTTTAGAAGCTTCTCTAATTAATTGAACAGCATCATCTATAGAGCCTTCATGATTAGAACCCGATTCTGCGATTACAAAAAAGTTATTTTTTTTAATTAARTCTTTTAATTTAAGATTTGCCATAATRTTATCCCAAGAAGATATTAAAAATATATAGAATCATT
>NZ_VYIX01000053.1 GCF_009755885.1 Brachyspira sp. SAP_772
GTTAGTCTATCACCCTTAGCAAAATTTCTTTCTGCTTCATCAAATTGACTGTTATATATATTTTCTAAACCCATTTTGAAATATCTATTAGCTAAAACAGGCTTATATATAAATTGATATGAAAATAATACTACGCCAACAAATAATACTAAAAATATTGCGGCAATCCTTATTATYTTAGCATATTCTTTTAATGAGCTAGGAATAGGTATAATATCTAATAATCCGCCTCTAGAATCTGAAATACTTAAACCTAATTCATTATTTATAAAATCTGTTATATATTCATTAGACTCGCCTTTCTCTAAAGCTTTTAATAATTTTTGCATAGAGTTTTTGGAGAGTTTTTCATTTAATATCGCATCTAAAACATGATATCTAGTAATAGGAGATAATCTTTTGATGTTGTCTATAACTTCATCATCATTTATGTCTTTGTCAACATCTTCGTATTTTGATTCTCCTAAATTATCAGCAGAATCCGGAGAAGGTAATGTGTTTTCTTCTTCGATTATTCTTACATTACCAGCAACATTTTCAACCATCAAATTATCGTTATTTGATTCTAAGCTATTATTGTCTATGTTGTTTTCTAATTCGTCTGCATCTTGAGTTTTTATATTATCATCTAATGCAGTTTCTAAATTATTATTATTCTCTTCTTTAGTATTATCATCTAATATACTATCTAAATCGTCTAAATTATCAGTATYTTCTTGTTTAGGTTCTTCTTTTTCATTAGTATCATCATCTAATATACTATCTAAGTCATCTAAATTATCAGTATCTTCTTGTTTAGGTTCTTCTTTTTCACTAGTATCATCATCTAATATACTTTCTAAGTCATCTAAATTATCAGTATCTTCTTGTTTAGGTTCTTCTTTTTCACTAGTATCATCATCTAATATTCTTTCTAAGTCGTCTAAATTATCAGTGTCTTCTTGTT
>NZ_VYIX01000054.1 GCF_009755885.1 Brachyspira sp. SAP_772
TATAAAAAAGTCCAATGTCCTATCATTATATGATGTATATARTATCCTGTAAAAGAAAATAATACAGCAGACATTAAAGATGTTTTAAAATCTACTTTTAATACATCTTTATTAAAATAATAAAAAGAAATAAAGCCTATTATTGAAAATAAAAATACGCATAGTAAATAAGCTTTCCAAAAAGGCATTATATATCTTAAAAAGTAAAATATTGAAAATTGGTCATATTGAGGATTRGGATACGATATTAAACCTGCACCAAACAAAGGCGAAGCAAACTCTATATTAAATATTCCATTATTTTTAGCATAGGTTAATAAAGAATATCCTCTTGGAAGTATCATGCTTATATCTTCTCCAACAAGAGGGTAGCTATAATTTATAATAAAAATATTGCTTAAAGCTACTAATATAGAAGATGTTATTAAAATTATTTTTTGATGTGTTATATTATTTAATTTGTTGGGAGGGTTTATATTATTTGATATTATTATGAGATAAAACGATATTAATAAAAATATTCCTGTGTAATTTATATTTACTTTTATTATAGCATTTATTATTATTAATATTATTAAAGAAAGATATAAAAAAACYGCTCTCTTTTTTAATGATTTTMCATTAATGTTTATTATAATTAATAAAAGCAAATAGGATAGCATTAAAGATATAATATAAACCTCATTTTTTAATGATACTATATATTCTGCTTGATATTCTTTATTTTCATCTAGTTTMTCTGATGATATAATTTCTAGACTTGTATAACCTTTATTTRTTGATGATATTTCTTTTATATAGCTTGGCAGATTTTTTTCATTTAAAAATATAAAAAATAAATCGCTGTATCTAAATATTTTATTTGAGGTATACATATTTAATTTATATTTATAAGTATTATTATTATTTTGTTCTAATAATTTGAACTTTAATGTTGCAGTT
>NZ_VYIX01000055.1 GCF_009755885.1 Brachyspira sp. SAP_772
TATAACTTTCTCTATGGGGCTTGCTTCTATTTCTTTTAACTTCTTAGTTGGACCTTTATATAGAAAAACTGGCTCTAAAGAATATTATTTACCTATGGGWTATAGTTTGGTGCCTATATTGATATCTGTAGTTATATTCATAATTACATTAGTTAATGGTATGCATTATAGGGCTGAGTCTTATCACTACTCTGCTTCAAATGCTTCATTAAAAAGAGAATATGCTAATGATTTCGTMAATGAGTTCTCAAGAAGAATAGATAAATATATTAATGTTACTACTGCACTATCATACTATATAAATAATTATCCTAGAAATAATAATGACTTTAATGATAATATAAATATAATTAACAATTAYATAAAAAAACAATATGTAAATGACCCTGATATAATATCTTTYGCTATATACTTTTCAAACCTAGGTAATATAGGAATGAATATAGATGATACTRCTGCAAGAAACYTATATGTGGATTTCGGTTATAAAGATAATAGTGTTACTAGAGTATATACTAATTATACGCCTAATATACAGAGAAATAAATTAAATCTAKTAACTAGTGAAACTAATTATTATGTTAATATTATMAAATATAATGATACTTTTTTTGTTTATAATCCTATTATTTATAATAATAATAATATAGGTTTTATTTTATTAGAATTAAAAACTTCAATATATGAAGACTTATTAAATAATAATCTTTATAAAGATAATTTAAATATATTTATTACAGATARAGAATATAATATTAATGCTTTTAATAATCCTAATGAACTTCAAAATATGCAAAATATATTAGGAAACGTTACTAGTTCGCTTAAAATTAGAGATGAGCAAAATAACAGTAAAATAAACAGTATTACAGATGCTAAAATATTCTATGATGAAGCAYTGAAGTTATTATTTGTAAAATATCAAATATGTAATGATAT
>NZ_VYIX01000056.1 GCF_009755885.1 Brachyspira sp. SAP_772
ATTAATATTTCTAATGTTTATTTTTTTGTATTTATTTTTAGCATATATTTTAAATCTATTATTAATATATCTATGCGGAAATATTTTTATATAATCATCTAATGATATTTTTTTTAATGGATAAGCTTCTATAGATTCAAATTCTTTTTTTGCTGTRCTAAAGAGATTGTTTAAAGTTATATTGTGTAAATTAAGCACATCTATAAACTTATCATTAGTAAGCTCATAATTGTTTAGAGTKGCATATTCAGGATAATCGCTTATAACAATTTTTGATTCATATCTATTTTCTTTAAATAAACCAAACTCRCCAAAACAATATTTATTATCTTTAGAGTATGCAAATAATCCTGCTAAAGAAATTTCATTATGCTTATATGAATAATCRCAATATAACACATCGCTAAAACTTTTTATATAATTGATAGCAGTATCATCATCTTTTATATTATGTAATATTTTTTCATCACCAAGTATATTTTCTATATATTTCATAATTTTTTTATTAGTCTGAGTAAGAAGCTAATAATTCCTCCTGCTCTTTTTTAAATAAAGCATCAGTAATTTCTGTTATTTCCCCGTCCATAAATCTATCTAATTTGTATAATGTAACATTAATTCTATGGTCTGTCACTCTGTTTTGAGGGAAATTGTAGGTTCTTATTCTTTCGCTTCTGTCTCCAGAACCTATTTTATCTCTTCTTTCTTTAGCTTCTTTTGCCTTTCTTTCAGCTTCTTCTTTTTCGTATATTCTTGCTCTTAATACTTTTAATGCTTTCGCTTTATTTTTGTGCTGACTTTTTTCATCTTGACACTGCACCACTAAACCAGTAGGCAAATGGGTAATTCTAACGGCACTGTCAGTTGTATTAACTGATTGACCTCCCGGACCGCTTGAACGAAATATATCTACTCTTATATCTTCATCTTTTATTATT
>NZ_VYIX01000057.1 GCF_009755885.1 Brachyspira sp. SAP_772
AATCATAGATAAAAAATGGCATATAATACAATTTATAATCATAATATATTTTATCATTATMCTTTTTATTAWTTTTTTTTATCTGTTTAACTAAAGCTTTAATTTTCTTCTCTATAAAATCAACATAATCTATATATTTAGAATTCAATATATCTCCTATATCTGTACCAAACTCAAGATTATCAACTAAAAAATCAAGTATATCCAATYCTTCAAGTATATAAAAATAAGAGTAATTAYCATTTTCTTTACTCTTTAATTTAYATGCAKGAAGTATTTTKTYTCTATAAGCTTTTTGCTTAAGATAGCCTTTTATTTTATTTATATCATTTTGTGTTTCTATCTTTTTATTTGTAGTAAAATTATAATATTCTATAAAAGCATCTAAACTCAAAAAATAAAATCCTTTAATATTTGAAATAGTATCGTAAATAGCTTTTTTATCTATTTTAGTTTCTTTTTTATTTGTATTTTTTATATCATAATCAAATGTATCTATATCTTTTAATAATATTTTTCTTATCTTATAATCTTTATTTTTTTCTTTTTCCCTTCCAGAAATACTTTCTACAATATAAATATTTTTATTACTATTTTTTATATTCTCTAATGAAGGTATAATATTTTTTTTATTGTATTTTAAACTATTATAACTAATATCTTTATTTTCAGATGCCATATCTTTGTAAATCCGTMAACATTTTTTTTATTATATAATATTCTCTTTTTTTATCTTTTATCATCATAAGTATACTTTTTAAAATATCCGTTAATTGCTTTTTTAATTTTTTATTATAATTTCCAATTTCATAAATATGATATAATGCTAAAACCTTATAATAATTATAATTAAAAGAGTTTTTATCAAATCTTTTAATATGCTCTAAAATTTCATTGCTAAAATTCTTCACACTACCAAAATCGTTCTCTTTTTTAT
>NZ_VYIX01000058.1 GCF_009755885.1 Brachyspira sp. SAP_772
ATAAAGTTCATCTAAATTATTATCTTTTAACTTTTTATTTAATACGGATATATATTATCTTTTGATTGTATTATTATTCTTTCATTGTATGGAGATTTGTCGCCGCCTCTAAGATGCAAAAAGTCATACATTGTTTTTAAATTAGCATATATATTATAATTTTCTATATCATATATTCCAACAAYCTTAAAATACATAGTATCCAAAATACCKCGTGAGTTTTTTGCTATAAGWGAAACACTATCTCCYACTTTAAGATTTAAATATCTTGCTAAATGTTTGCCTATAACAATTTCTTTGTTTTCTCCTTCAAACATCTCTCCAGATATAAGATTATAATTAATATTTAAATTATCATAAGCATATACTCTRGACTGAATACTTCCAGTTCTAATAACAACACCCACAGGAAATGATATAMCCCTTGTAACATCATTATTAATAATATTTATATYTCCAATAGAACCATTCAATAAAAAAGTATTATCAGAAGTATTTTTTTTAGCAATACTATATATATTATTATCTGTAAATGTTTTTTTAGGTATTTCTAATAAAAAATCATAAGAAACTACAAAAGCAAAAACATACACTACAATAAAACCAAATAAAATTAATAAATTAGAAAACTTCAAACTCTCTAAAAACATCTTTTTTATTGAATATATTTTTAATTTTGCAGACAACACAGAAACAATATTTACTAATAACACTATTAAATATATTTTATCAAAATAAAAATTATTTTTTAATATATATTTCATTATTATAAAATAAGCAGCTAAAGAAAGTATAAATCCAATAATAGAAAATATCACACTGTAAAACAAATTATTATTATTTACAAATATAAAACTATATTATAAAAGAAAGGGATACGCTAGAGATCTACATTAAAGATTACTCTCTTTCCTTACACGACGTTATTCAGATC
>NZ_VYIX01000059.1 GCF_009755885.1 Brachyspira sp. SAP_772
ATAATATAATCATTTCTTTTTTTTTTATTTTTACCGTCTAATCTATTTTTTATTTTTGCTTCATATATAGAGTACGCTTAAAGTGAAGAGGTTTTTTAAGYGAGGGTATGCTTAGAGATAAGCTGMTTAAAAAAGGGCATAAAAAAAGATTTATTAATTATGCTATAGCTTATTGCAAAGAATATGAACTTATAGATGATAAGAGATTTGCTAAAATTACTGTTAATAGCCTAAAATTAAAAGGCAAAAGTAAAAGATATATACTTGATGCTCTTAAAAAAGCTAAATTAAAAAACAAAACAATAGATAGAGTTTCTCATTTAATAACAGAAAAAAGCGAAGTAAGATCATTAAAAAATGCTATTAGAAAATATTATAAAATCTATGAAAACAAAGAAAAAAGAAATGATTATATTATAAGAACCTTAATGAGAAAAGGTTTTAAATATGATTCTATAAAAAAGCTATTAGACAAATACAGRCCTCATAAAAATTAATATAGTATAAATTTATACTGTATTRTTTTTAATATTTCATGTTTAAATAAAAATTACYCTATAAAAGAATTTAATTATTTCAAAAGATATTTATATGATATATTGATAATTGTGTTAAAATGTACTATAATAATAAATAAATTAACATAATTTTGGGGCTGGCTTGATGAGAAAAATAGCATTATTTATATTATTATTTAACATTTTACTAATTTCTAATATCCATGCTCAAAACAATAATCAAAAATATGATATTGATAATAATGGATTATTTAACGCTTTAAAAGACGGAAAAACAGATATTGCTCTAAATATAATAAAGTTTGGAACTAATGTTAATATAAAAGATGAGTATGGCTGGAGTTTATTGCATAGGGCTGTTGAATATAATAATATATCTGTAGTTAATGAATTATTAAAAAATAAAAAAATA
>NZ_VYIX01000060.1 GCF_009755885.1 Brachyspira sp. SAP_772
ATAAGTCCCACTACAACCATACAAGCTCTTCCCAAGAAAAGTAATTGTTTATCTGTAGCATCTTTATTTATGTATTTTTTATATATATCGTTTGTTATAAGTCCCACTACAACCATACAAGCTCTTCCCAAGAAAAGTAATTGTTTATCTGTAGCATCTTTATTTATGTATTTTTTATATATATCGTTTGTTGCTATTACAGAAACTGCAAGCATATCAGAGTCAGCCGAAGACATAGTAGCAGATATTAAAGCAGAAAATAATAATCCAACTATAACAGGAGGCATAGTATGAATTGCAAGCACTGGTAAAATATATCTGCTTCCCTCAGAGGTTAATAATTCTGAAGTGAGAAGTCCATCTTTTACAACGCTAGAAGCAATCAACCCCAAAAAAGCAGGAAATAAAGAATATAATATACAAACTAACCCACCCATTAAAGAACCTATCATAAGTGATTTAGAATCTCTTGCAGAAAAGAATCTCTGACTAATTTCAGGTCCAACAGAATATGATGCTATATACATTATAGTAAGTGATATTATAGTAGGCCAACCCATACCAGCAGTAAGTGATTTTTGTGCAGGTGTGAGATTAGAAATTACATGTTCAAAACCTCCRGCATAATTCAAAGCAAAAGGTATAGCAACCAAACTTCCAATGAATACTAACGAACCTTGTATTAAATCAGTAAAAGCAACACCCCAAAGTCCGCCCATAGAAGARTATGCTGTAACTACAACTGTAACTATTACAACAGATACTTTATAATTCCARCCTGTCATAACAGTTAAAATACTTGCAGAAGCTATAATCTGAGCAGCAGTAATACCTATCATAGGAAGCCCCWTAATAATAGAAGTAACTAATGCATTTGCTTTACCGTATCTATTATAAAAATATTCAGATACAGTAGTAACCATAGCATT
>NZ_VYIX01000061.1 GCF_009755885.1 Brachyspira sp. SAP_772
AAATATAATATTTCCTATAGCTTGGAGCATATTATATCTATTAATGGGTATTTCAATAGCTATTATAATAAATAAATACATAGATGAACAAGATTTAGAAATAAAGAAAAATATTAAAAATTATATATTTCTTTTTATTATTCAGTTTATTTTAAATTTGTTTTGGACTTATATATTCTTYGGATTAAAAAGTCCATTGTTTGGTTTTATAGAAATAATAATTTTAGATATACTTATTATAATTACAATAATGAAATTCAAAACTATATCAAAAGCAGCAAGTTATATATTAATACCTTATATTTTATGGTGCTTATTTGCAAGCTATTTAACTCTCCATGTATTAATATTTAATTGAATAACAGAAAACTATAAAGGGTTAAAAAATAAATGAAATATTTGCAAAATACTCTCTGCTTGATATAGGATAGCCCTTTATAGTTTCATATTTTATATCTAGAATATTTTTTACTCCGCATTTTAAAGAAAGTGTCTTTTTATAATTAAAAGAAGATATTAAATCAAAAGTTGTATAAGATTTATCAGAATCGCTTTTAGTAGTATTRTTATAATCATCTCCTATATACTGAACATTAAACATTAAAGCATATTCATAATTTAAATTAATGCCATAAACATATTCTACAGAAGTATTAAATTGATGCTTTGGAAGACCTGGAAGCGAATTATTATTGACACTCAAATTATATGTATTCTCTCCAGAAAGATAAGAGTAATTACCTTTTACTCTAATACTAGAGTTAATAGAAGCCAATGGTATATTAAAAGTAATAGTTGTTTTATTTCCTTGAGCCATTAGATAACGATTATTTGTAATAGTTAAAGTATCCTTTTTACTTGTTACAAAATACATGCTTTCTATCACTATAAAACTTATAGGCTGCAATTTTATTCCTAAAGT
>NZ_VYIX01000062.1 GCF_009755885.1 Brachyspira sp. SAP_772
TCTCTTTTACTTTCATCTTTAGTAGCAAGATTCCAAGGAGCACTCTCTTCAACATATTTGTTCACCATTCTTATCACTTCCCAAATATTAAATAAAGCCTCTTGAAACTTAAAACTGTCTAGTGCAGATTCTACATTAGCATCTAAAGTAAGCACTGCCTTTTTTAATTCTCTCTCTCTATCAGAATAAACACTCTCAACCTCTTCTGGAAGAATACCGTCAAAATATTTGCCAAGCATTGTAGTAATTCTATGCCACAAATTACCATAATCATTAGCCAAATCGCTGTTAATTCTCTTTAAGAAAATCTCTTGTGAATAAAATCCATCGACACCAAAATTAATCTCTCTCATAAGAAAATATCTTAAAGCATCAACACCGTATTTATCTATTAAAGCATTAGGATCAACAACATTTCCCCTACTCTTACTCATCTTCTTACCATCGTCAAAAAGTACCCAGCCATGACCAAATACTTTTTTAGGAAGCGGTATATCAAGCATTTTAAGCATTATAGGCCATATAATAGCATGGAAACGAACAATCTCCTTACCAACAAAATGAACATCGCAAGGCCAATATTTTTTATATAGCTCATCTTCTTCACTATAACCTAAAGCTGTAATATAATTTGATAAAGCATCAATCCATACATATATACTATGCTCATTATCTATAGGGCAAGGTATACCCCATTTTAAGCCCTTACGAGTAACAGCTAAATCTTCAAGACCAGGAAGCAAGAAATTCTTAAGCATCTCATTTTGTCTCTCTTTAGGCTMTAAAAACTCAGGGTGCTCTTTATAATAATTTATAAGCCAATCTCCAAACTCAGAAAGTTTAAGATAATAACATTCCTCTTCTTTATATTCCAATTCTTTCTCACAATCAGGGCAGTAACATTTTCCATCATCTTTTTTTA
>NZ_VYIX01000063.1 GCF_009755885.1 Brachyspira sp. SAP_772
GTTTATAGAGAGAAAATATATTCCAAGCAAAGGTACATAATCAATATAGCCTTCTTCTGTTACTTATGGTATGTCTTGTAATGGAGGRTTGCTTCCAAATAATAATGTTCCRTCTTGTATAGATGCTACTATTGTATTTGGATTATCTAATAATGAAAATGTTATTGTTTGAGGTATTATTGTTTCTTTGTTCCAATAATTAGTATTTTTTTCCATTAYTATTTTATCRTTGTTTATATGTTCTTTAACAAAAAAAGGTCCATTTCCTATATATTCTTCTTGAGTCCAAGCATCGCCGTATTTCTCTATTATATCTTTTCTAAGCGGGCTATATATTGTAATAGAAAGTAAATCCAARAAATATGCTGTAGGGCTTTCTAAGTTTACTTCTAATGTATAGTCATCAATAGCTTTTACTCCAAGTTCTGTTAGTGGCAATTCTCCTTTTATGATTTTTGATGCATTTTTTATTGGGTTTAATTGATAGCTTACAGAGCTTGCTACTTTTGGATCAACWGCTCTTTGCCATGCATATACAAAATCATTAGCTGTAACTGTTTTACCATCAGACCATTTAGCATTTGTTCTTAAATAGAATGTATATGTTAAATAGTCTTCGCTAATATCCCAACTTTCAGCAACTGCCGGTATTAATTTATCATCTTTATCTCTTGAAGTTAAYCCTTCAAATGTATGTGCTATATATGCTGAACCGTCATAGGTTTCTGTATATGTTGGGTCTAGAGTTTTTGGTTCTGGACCTATATTTACTATTAGAGAATTATTTGTATTATTTTTGCTGCAAGATATTATTATAAAAAATAATATTAAAATATATTTTTTYATATTATGTCCTTTGATTAATTTTTGGAAATAAAATTATTATAATGATTGTTTTTATATAGACTAACTGCCTACTTT
>NZ_VYIX01000064.1 GCF_009755885.1 Brachyspira sp. SAP_772
AACACTGCTTTAAGTATTTTTAATAATGCAATATCCTCTTACAATAATGATTTTGATATTATTCATAATAGAGCAACTTTGAATTTATTAAATTATAAACTTACAGCAAATGCMTCTTCTTTTGATGAAGCATTAAAAGATTATAATGAACTTATAGAAATAGACCATCATAATATATATGCCTTAAGCAACAGAAGCATACTTTATTTTGATAAATACAAATATACAAAAGATAAAAAATATTTTGAAAAATCAATAAAAGATTGTAATGAAGCATTTAATATTAATTCAGAAGAATCTCTAGACTCTAACAACAATCCTCACTATATATACAAGTATTAATATATTATTATAATTCAATAAAAAAGCAATGAGATTAATAAAAACCCCATTGCATTTTATTTAATTAATTATTAAACCAATTATTTTTTCTTAGAAACTTTTTTCTTATATCCTATAGCATCAGCCAACTCTTCATCTATAACAACAACAACATCATTATGAAGCTTAAGGAAAGTAACAGGACAGCTAGTCATAACTTTATCATGATTTAAAAGTTCTTTCATTGCAGCAGMTTTACCCTTACCAATAGCAGCTATTACTATTTTTTTAGCTTTTAATATTCCGCCCATTCCCATACTAAAAGCCTCTCTTGGAACATCTTTCTCTGAAGCAAAAAATCTAGCATTAGCTTTAATAGTTTTTTCATCAAGCTTCACGCATAAAGCATTAGCATGTAAAGCCTCATCAGGTTCATTGAAAGCAATATGACCATTAGGACCAACTCCAAGTAACTGAATATCTCTTGGAAGTTTTTCTATTTTATCATTAAACTCTTTTAATATTTTTTCTTTATCWCCTATTCCCTTAGGAACAAAAGTATTTTTTTTATCAATATTTACATGGTCAAATAAAT
>NZ_VYIX01000065.1 GCF_009755885.1 Brachyspira sp. SAP_772
ATAAAATGCCTGGCGTATTTATTTTCTTCTCTACTATGACRGAAAAAAATATTCCTCATCATAATAGTAAATTCGAGATAGATGAATCAAAATTATATCAGCCTAGTATATTAATGAGCGAATGGGCAATTAAGCATTTAGGAGGTAAATAATGAATGAAGAGATTTTGAAATTAGCCAATCAATTAATACTATGGCCATTATGTGCTGTTGTTGTTCTTATAAGTTTGATACAAGCTATATTATATACAAGACTTGCTAATAAAACTGCAAAAACTTTAGGCATTACAAGTGAGACTTGCCAAAAAGCTTTTAAAGCTGGTTTAATAACTGCAATAGGACCTGCTATATCTGGTTTCATAGTAATGGTAGGAATGATTTCTGTAATAGGAGCACCTATGAGCTGGATGAGACTTTCGATTATTGGTGCTGCTACAACAGAGATGGCTGGAGCACAATTTGGTGCTGAGGCTATGGGAGTAAAGTTTGGAGGACCTGATTATAATGAAGTTGCTTTAGTTGTATCTTGGATTACTATGGCTGCTAATGGATGCGGTTGGTTGATATCTGCATCAATTATGGGAAGTAAATTAGAGAAATTAAGAACAAAAATTTCYGGAGGTAATCAGGCTGGTTTAGCTTTGCTTTCTGCTGCTTCTATGGTTGCGGTATTTGGTAATTTGGCTTCTGGTTATTTACCTAAAATAGACACTGCTGCTTCTGTTTTGGCTGCTGCTTTAACTATGTTTATATTAGTAAAATTTGTATCAAAAACTAAGATTGGACTTAAAATTCGTGAATACAATTTGGGTATTGCAATGCTGGTCGGTATGGCTGTGGCTTTAATTGTAAAAATATCTATTGGAGGTTAATGTATGACTGATAAAGAATTTCAAAAATTATGGAATGACCCTGTT
>NZ_VYIX01000066.1 GCF_009755885.1 Brachyspira sp. SAP_772
CTAGTATAATCTGAAGTCATAGATATATTATTTCCATCTAAAATAAAACTTACATACATATTAACTTTTTTATTAGGTATCTCTGAAGTAGTTTTTACATTGTGTACAACTTTTTTCAAAGGTGTTACTTCATAATAATAGGCATTAGTTTCACTTTCTGCATAATCAAACTTACCTACACCGCGTTTTTTTCCAAATAAACTATATTCCACATCGCCATTATCTAAAAAAGTRTATAAATATCCATTTGGAGCAACAACTCTTTTACCTTTTACTTTTTTTATCCATATATTATTATAATTTCTATTAGCTGTTTTCATGTTTGATGCACAAGAGAATGTGAAGAATAATAATAAAAAAATACCGAATAACTTTTGCATGCCTATTTCCTAAAATATTTAATAACAGTATCGACTAATATTTTAATTATCATTAAAACATTTGCAAATACTTATGTTATACATTATAATCTAATTTCAATAAACTAGGAAATAAACAAATGGTAAAAAGATTAACCTTAAAKAATGGCATAAGAATAATTTTAGAATATATGCCAATTTTAGAGACAGTTTCAGTTGGTTTTTTCTTTATTACAGGCAGTGCAAATGAAACTGAAAAAGAAAATGGATATTCACATTTTATAGAACATATGCTATTTAAAGGCACTAATGATATGACTTCTAAAGAGATAGTGAGATATATAGAAGGGGTAGGAGGMGTATTTAATGCCTATACTTCAAGACATTTCACTTCTTTTTATATAAATATAATATCAAAATATTTTGACAGAGCTATAGATACATTATCTAATATAGCATTAAACTCAGCATTTAGAGAAGAAGATATAAAAAAAGAGAAAAAGGTTATTATAGAAGAGTTAAAAATGACATCAGACTCTCCTGAAGAAATAATGACT
>NZ_VYIX01000067.1 GCF_009755885.1 Brachyspira sp. SAP_772
CAAAATATAGTATCATATAATGGCATAAAATTATCCACGATAGATGCTAGAAAGGGAAGTATTTACGCTAATATATATAAAGACAATAACAAAATAAAAGAGAATCTAGATTTAACTTATGAAGAAGCAGTAAATTTAATAAAAGATATATCAACAAAAGATGATACTATCACATTATGCGGAGACGGTTTTTCAAAAAATGAAGATTATTTTCTAGAGAAATTACAAGAATACAAATTAAACAAATTAGACAATTCCTACAATATTATAAAAGCATCAAATTCTATATTAATGTCAGAAGAACGCTACAATAAAAGACAATTCGATAACATATTTTCGCTAAATCCTCTATATATAAGAAAAAGTGAAGCAGAAAATAAACTCAATATTAAAAATTAAACAATACCATTACGATAATATTAAATAGCATAAAAAAGTATAAAAAAACAAGTTGATTATACTTGACTTGATTAAAAATAGTAGTTATTATTATGCAGTTAATAAATAGAAAATGGAGTTTAAAAGTGAAAAAGTTGCAATCTTTGTCGGTAAAAGTACCTTTATTTGTTACCGCAATTATAACAGTAATGACAACTATACTGGTTGCTATAATATTAAATATAGGTGCTCAAGGTATAAGGCAAGGGGCTATATTTGGTTTAGAATCATCTACTAAKATATATTCAAKAATGGTTAATGTGTGGTTAAAACAGGCTATGGTTTTAGCTGATTCAATATCTAAAAGTCATATAGAATTAACTGAATATTTAGCTTTAAACACTCCTGAAACTGCTATTGCGGCTCAAGATGTATTAAAAAAACTCGCTAACAATAATGACCAATTAAATGGATTAGCTTTATATGATGTTAACGGTAACATAGTATTAGACAGTGCTGATGGAAAAATCGTAAATT
>NZ_VYIX01000068.1 GCF_009755885.1 Brachyspira sp. SAP_772
ATTTTATTTTGGATTAATTATGTTAAAGAGATTAATATTTATAATTTTATCTTTAAATATTTTGTGTTTAAATAATTTATATTCTCAGGAYTATAATGAAGAAGAGCAAAATCCTCCTATAGATATTCCTATTATTAAGGCTATTGCTGAAGATGATATTAATACTTTAAAAAATATTATAAATAGCGGTGAAGATTTAGAGATTAGAGATGAGCAGGGCAATACTCCTTTAATATGGGCGGCACTTTATGGAAATGTTGATATAGTAAGAGAGCTTATTAATGCTAATGTAAATATTAATAATACTAACAATTTTGGAAATACTGCTTTGATGGGTGCTGTGCTTGAGGGGCATTATTCTACAATTAAACTTTTATTAGATAATAAAGCAAACATTAATACAACAAACAATGATGGCTGGTCTGCTTTAATGTGGTCTTCTGTGAGRGGGAATATTGATATTTTTAATTTGCTTATAGAATATGGKGCWGATATTAATGTTGCTGATAAGAATGGTAATACTCCTTTGATGATAGCTTCTGATTCTGCTTATATAGAGATTGTTGAAAGGCTTATAATGTTAAAAGTTGATGTGAATCAGGCAAATGGTTTGGGAGATAATGCTTTACTTATGGCTTCTATATCTGGAAATGTTGATATTGTGAGGAAGTTAATTGCTGCTGGGGCTAATGTTCATTTTAGAGGTTCTAATGGAATTACTGCTATAATTTATGCTTCTAGGTTTGGAAGATTAGACATAGTAAAAGAGCTTATAAAAAGTAAAAGTGATGTAAATGTTGYTGCTTCTGACGGTACTACTCCTTTAATTGCTGCTTCTATAGACGGATATAYTGATRTAATAAAAGAACTATTAAGAAAAAAAGCTGATGTTAATAAAACTAACAATTCTGGAT
>NZ_VYIX01000069.1 GCF_009755885.1 Brachyspira sp. SAP_772
AAAGCCATAGAATATAAACAAATACTTGATGTTCATACTAGCATGCCAGACCAAATGGCTATTGCTCAATATATAAACAATAGCGACTTTGATAAGCATATAGAAAAAATAAGAAAACTTTATCATAAACAGTGCAATGCTATGATTAATGCTATAGAAAAATATTTCCCAAAAGAAGTTAAATATACAAAGCCTGAAGGYGGAATGTTTATATGGGTAGAGCTTCCAAAAAATATTAAATCTGTGGAGTTAGCAAATGAGACTATAAAAAGAAATGTTGCAATATCTCCGGGTGACCCTTTTTATAATAAAAAAAGAAATGTAAGCACTTTTAGATTGAGTTATTCAAACTGTTCTGTAGAAAATATTGATAAGGGAATGAAGATAATAGGCGAAACTATAGATAAAATGCTTAAATCAAAATAAATTAATAATTAGGAGTAAATAAAAATGAAAGATATAAGAATAGAAAAATTAGCTTACAATCTAGTAAACTATTCATGCAGATTAAAAAAAGGAGAAAATGTTTTAATAAAGGTTTATGGTGAGGGAGAAGAAAGAAGCCTAGTAATGGCAATAATACAAGAGGTTTATAAAGTAGGTGCTAATCCTTTTGTKTGGAATCATGACCCAGAGATAATGAGAGAATTATTAAAAAAATGTAACGAAGAACAGATAAAAACTTGGGCAGAATCTGACTTAATGCTAATGAAAAAAATGGATGCATATATTGGTGTTTGGGGAGGCAACAATAATGCTGAGAACTCTTCAATTAAAGAAGAAAATTATAAAATATATGAGAAACTTTATTTAGACCCTGTACATATGCATCAAAGAGTAAAAAATACAAAATGGCTTGTATTAAACTACCCTTCTTCTTCTATGGCACAGCAAGCTTCTATGAGTACAGA
>NZ_VYIX01000070.1 GCF_009755885.1 Brachyspira sp. SAP_772
GTTTATTGCTACATTCTTTCTCTCATCAAAATATATCTCTTTCATCATTTGTAAGTTTATTTCTCTGGCTTTATCAGTATTCCAGTTTCTAAACCCAGTGAAGAGTGTTTTTGATAATGTTGCTTGAGCACTCCAAGTATCAGCACTTGAATATACTCCTGTGTTTAAGTTGTTATATTGATATTCTTTCGGCTCTGATAAGTTAAGTCCGCCGCTTACTGTTAATGAAGGTAAAAATAAATCAGAAAATGATGCATCTTTTTGAGTTTGAGCTATTCGCACATCATATTCTGCTTGTTTTAGGGTTTTATCGTTTTCAATTGCTAAATCTAATGCCTGCTCTAAATTTATGCTTATCTTAGAGTTTGTGGAGTTTTCATTACTCTGTGAATATAAAGAAATATTGAATAMTATAATCAATATAAAAACGAAACTATTTTTCACAATACCGCTCCTAAGAAAGTCTACATCGTAAATTTAATAAAAATTTATTTTTTTACTAATAAATTATAAACTTCAAATAAAAAATATCAAGCTAATTTTACAATATATTTAATTAGACGAATAAATCATTAAAAAGTTCCCGTTATTAAATGCTTATCATATGTAATTAAATTAATATTTATAATAGGTAAATAAAAAAATAATTATTTACATACTTCAAKAAATATAGTAAATATTTTTTACTTTATCGATATAAAAAATATAGTTTTACCCAATGAATTTACTTTAAATTTACAAATAATATGTATTTTTTGATAAAATCACGTTAAAATAGCAAAAAAACTGCAAAATATATATATTTTTTGTAAAAAAATAGTAAAAAAATTTGACAAAACTTACACCATATACTATAATTATAATTGTAAAGATAATTTACTTACATTCATCAAGGAGATATTAAATGAA
>NZ_VYIX01000071.1 GCF_009755885.1 Brachyspira sp. SAP_772
TTTCTTTCAACATTTGGAGTATATTCTGTATTATTATTGTAGCCGAATAAGTTTTTATATTTATTAGTGTAATTTCTAAACTCTAGAGTTTCATCATATCTATATACTTGTTTATTTACAAATAAGAAAGGTATAATATTTTCTTTATCAACGTATCTGCTTTGTATATAAATTGTATTAGGGTTCATTACCTGTACAGGAAGTTTTACTCCTTCATAAGCTTCTACAACACCCATTCCAGAAGGTATTGAAACGCTTGGGTTATAGTCTGTAACATTTAATGTAATATTTTTCTCTTTGCCTAAAGTTTGTCCGTAAATATCTTTTAAGCTTCCTTTGATTTTTATATTATAAGTGATATTAGGGTTAAATCTAAGTGAATAAAGTGAGAAGCTTTTAGAAGACCATGAGTTTTGTTCTATTTCTTCTTGTGTAGGAAGCTGAATTTGCGGGCTTATTTCMATATTTTTTATTAAGTCAGCCCATTCTACTCTTGTACTGAATTTTATTTCTGGAGCTTTTGGAGAATATGATGCTGTTACTGTTTGCTCTTCTTCTCCATTAAAATAAAAATTATCATGTGTAGAGAACTTAAAACTATCATTGTCTGCTGTGCCTAAGTTTCCATTTATAGCAGCAAGTCCTTCTTCTATATATACACTTATTTCATCATCTTTGTTTAAAGCCTTTTTAGGTTTTATAACTAATACCTGATTTAATTCATATTCATTAGTTTCCCATTCTCTTAAATCTTCTATTTTTGCATATCTAACATCAAAATCTATCTCTCTATAATTAYTGCTTGATATTAATTCTATTTTCTCTTTTGCACTTTGCAAGTATATTGGCATATTATAATAAATAACTATATTAACATCTGTAGGAAGGTCTGATTGTCTGTC
>NZ_VYIX01000072.1 GCF_009755885.1 Brachyspira sp. SAP_772
TTATCTTGATTATTATAGTAAACACTCTACAGACAATACAAAGCTTTATGACAATGTATTAGAAACACTTACAACACTTTATAAACTCAATATTAATATGTTTATAATATCAAATAAGCCAAACGAGATAACAATTACAACAGCAAAAAAACTAAATATATTTAATTATTTTAAAGCTGTTATAGGCGATGGAATCTATCCTTATAGAAAGCCRGATRTAAAYATTTGGTATAACTTAAAAAAAGATTATAGCCTAATAGAAGAAGAAACTATTATGGTRGGAGATGGTGTTCCRGATTATGAGTTTGCCAAAAACGCTAATATCAAAGCACTAATTGCTTTATACGGCATTACAGACAAACAAACATTACTAAATTTAAAAAATGATTGTTATATAAACAATTTCAAAGAAGTAAAAGATTTTSTATTAGCTTACAACAAGTAAAATTTTCTATAYTTTCTACCGCACGGTGAATTAAKMAAAATATTTTATTCTATTTATAAAACAATTTTAATTATATTTTTAATCAAGCTCAACGTGCGAAGTGAAAACCTAAAAAACTAATAATAACTAGGGCGGGTGTGCTTATTTTAAGAAAACAATAAAACTAATGAAATTCATATTATTAGTTTTAAACAATAAATCTTATAGGGCGGGGTACGTAAATAATTTTAAAAAAGAGAGACTCTTGAATATACAAAAGCCTCTCTTTAATTTTTTATAATATAGATTTTCCCATTTCAAATGCTTTATTTAATAATTCTTTTTTATCTTTAATATCCCCAACATTAAACACTCCTCCAACTATCAAATATCCTAAATCTTTCCATCCAAGATAATTTAACAAATAATGATAATATTCTAGAACAGGCTTAGAATTATTTTCATCATTTCCCTCT
>NZ_VYIX01000073.1 GCF_009755885.1 Brachyspira sp. SAP_772
ATGAGGGTAAAGGTAAATATAGAAATCCAAGTTTTGATTATTTTAAGTATTAACATTTTTTAGGGGTAGAAAATGGGAAAAAATGGAATACCAGAACAACAAAAGTTTAATTATGGCAAACATAGAGAAAAGTATCAAAAAGAGATTTTTCARCTCATAGAAKATATAAAAAATATTCCARMTGATAAAAWGYCTGAAGAAATTAATARYTATTTTGTGATTAAATTATATACGCTTTTAAAAAACTTTGGAATATATAMAGATTATGATATTKATAAYACTATWRAATATTTYRAARAAGAAGAAGCTATATTTTATCAAAAGTTAGAAGAATATTTGAGTGATGTCAATAACAAAAGAAAAATATATAAATCTCTTTTTATCATAAAAAATCAAATATTAAATATACGAGATTTTTCAAGTAATGGATTTTATCAGGACTTTTTAGATGATTTGAAATCTGAAATGGGGTTAATGATTAAAACAAAATATAACAATTTTATTGAACCAAGCATTTACAACTGTTCTGAAGATTTTTCAAGTATTGATTATAAACACTTTGATATGAAGTATGAAGATAATCAAGCTATAAACAAAAAGGTTTTAGCAGAATATAAGCGACTTGCTATAGGAGGAAGTAATGCCTAGAGAAACTTCTATAAATTGTTATCACGGTTCAATTATAGGGAAAAAAGAAAATACACAATTCAAAAAAATATTTAATTGTGTATCTGAACTTAAAGAAGCAACTAGAGGAGAGATAGCAGATAGGCTAAAAATGGAAAAAAGCACGGTATCAGCAAGAGTTAATAAAATGCTTCAGCTTGGTCTTTTACAAGAGATAGGCAAAAGAAAAGATAAAGTAAGTGGTATAATCAATACTTA
>NZ_VYIX01000074.1 GCF_009755885.1 Brachyspira sp. SAP_772
ATTCCATTAAGTCCGCCTACTATTAAGAATAATATATCTTCTAGCCAACCTGCAATAGGTAAACTATCAGGAACTAAATCTACAGGTGAAATTGCATATATAACTGCTAMTATTAAAGGTATCCAAGGTTTTATTCCAGATTTGGCAGTTTTATTTTTTGTATATTCACTCATAAAATAATCTCTATTTTTGGAAAAAAGATGTATAAAAATCTATATTGAAATATATTAACTTGCCTCAGCAATCTCAAGCATTCTTATTATAAGGCTGTTTCCTTTAGTTTTTGCTATACTGTAAGCTGTCTCTCCGTCTTTKGTTTTGAGAAAAACATTTGCTCTTTTATTTATTAGAAGTTTTACCATTTCGGCATTATTATTTTCTACTGCCCACATCAAAGCGGTATATMCRTTTCTGTCAGCTATATCAAGTTTAGCACCTTTCTCTACAAAAAGTTTCGCTATTTCTGTATTATTATTATTGATTGCTAAAACTAAAGCAGTATGTCTATCATTATTTACTACATTAAGGTCTGCTTTCATATCTATAAGAAACTCTGCTACTTGCATGTTTTCTTTAGTTATTACTTTTAGAGATGCTATTCTCATAAGAACCGTATTGCCGTTATTATCTTGTACATTTATATGGACTTTTTTATTATATACATAGTCTTTTACTCTCTCCATATGGGCATAACTAGCCCAAAATAAAAAACCTTGCTCATCTGCAGTTATATTATATAAATTCGATGAAAACAATGTAAAAAATATAAGTAGCAATAAAGTATTTCTCATTTTACAACCTCAACAATATATAAGTATAACAAAATATTGATTTTTCTCAATATTTTTTATGATAATCTATTATTGAAAATTATTAAATATA
>NZ_VYIX01000075.1 GCF_009755885.1 Brachyspira sp. SAP_772
TTAATAATTTCTATATTAATATTCATAATATCAATACTATTTATGAATACTATTAGAAAAGAAGGTACAGATTTTCTTATATCTGTTTATCTTGTTAAATTTTCTATTTTATTATTTTTTGTTAATCTATTATCATACAAAAAATATAATAAAATTATATTAGTAATTTGTATAATATTTTTATCTATAAATACATATAAATCTTTAGTATATATAAAAAACAGTATACCCAATATTTTTTTAATTAATAATAATATATATTATAATCAAAATATATGGAAAACTCATACTTATGGCACAGATAGAGGTACAATATATACAAATATTATGAGTATATCGAGTATAAATACTAATGTTTGGAATTCCTCATTTTATTGGTCAAAAGATATAAGAAAAACTAAATCGTTGTTAACTCAAACATATTCTAGATTGACAGATGTTACAGTGTCAGATATTGGAGCTGTAATATCAAAAGAATCAAATGAATATATTTCTAATATAGATAAAAATATTTCAAGCGGATTATTATTAATTCTTAAAAATAATTATAACTATATTAATTTAAGACCAGATTATGATTTTTATTTTATATCTGATATTGAATATAAAAAAGAAGATGAGAGAATTAATTTTACAAACTATGGTTTTTATATAAATGGTAAAAAATACTTTGTATATAAATTAAATATGAAAACATTTCAAGAAATACCTTATGGATACGATGGCAATTATAATTTTAAAAAGGGAGAAGATTTTAATAGAGGATTTATTTTGATTAATGATAAACTAGCAAAAGGACTTTAACTAATGGAAAGAGAAATACCAAATTATGAATATAAAGAATATTTTAGTAAAAGAAATGAGTATTGTTTATTAA
>NZ_VYIX01000076.1 GCF_009755885.1 Brachyspira sp. SAP_772
AAAATATGCTATTGAAACTAAAACACTGCTTGCCGTATTAAYAATAAAAAGCCAAGARAAAGTCTCTCCAACCACAGTAAAAAACTCAGAAATATTTTTTGTATCTTTTAAATCAAAATTGATATA
The DNA here is from genome assembly GCF_009755885.1 of Brachyspira sp. SAP_772. Taxonomy (NCBI): domain Bacteria; kingdom Pseudomonadati; phylum Spirochaetota; class Spirochaetia; order Brachyspirales; family Brachyspiraceae; genus Brachyspira; species Brachyspira sp. SAP_772. The sequence goes on from NZ_VYIX01000076.1 coordinate 127, forward strand.
AGAAATAATCATTATAATAAAAAATATACAAGGCACAAATACTAAATTATTTATAATAAYATAAAAATCTTCAGWATCATATGGAGGCATTGTAACATAATTAAACATAAAATGAAAAGAAAATAAAAGTAAACTTACAAGCAAAAAAGACAAAAAAGTCATCACTATTACTTTAATTTTTAATACATCTGTATGAAAGAATATAGTAAAGCAAAATAAATAAAAAAATGAAAATGGATAACTTTTTACAACAAATAAAATCAATGTATTTGCTTCTATTATATCAATACTAAAAAGATATATATATAACGGCACATTTGAAAATAGTATTGCAAATATACTAAGTAATATTTTTAAGTTTTTATTTAGTGTGATATCAGTATTTATTATATTTAAAATTTTTTTATACATTGTTTCCATAGACAAATATATTATATTATAAACAAAAAAATTCAATTGATAGTATATGTATTTGTTATATAAGTTTTTTATTCAACTTTTCCCTGTCGTTATACGGTGTGGACTTCGTMAAAGTTTTCGCCCTTCGGGCACGCTTAGCGAAAAGTGAATATATTTCACCATATTTAAAAAAACTCTATATTATGATATATTATTTATAGCTTAAAATAAATAATACAAGGAATAACACTATGATTAGTAGTTTGGCTATAAAAAAAATAAAATCAGAAAGTTTAATTCTTATATCTTTAATAGCAGTGAGTATAATATCTCCTATTGCTGTACACT
>NZ_VYIX01000077.1 GCF_009755885.1 Brachyspira sp. SAP_772
ATTTTGGATAGTAAAAAAATAGAAATTGATGAAGAGCTTGTTGGCATTATAACAGAGCTTAACAAGCTCGGATTCATTACTAATAAAAGCTGTGTTGGGCATAGTTATCAGAAAATAGGGTTCAATTATAATCCTTATATATCATTTTTTTATGGTATATTAGAGCGAAGAACAAAAGAAGATTGGGATAATTTGTATCATTGCTTGATATTAGATGAGATACTTAAAAATATTAATAATGATAATCTWATAATAACTATGCGGTTTAATACCATAGATAAAAAAGTTTCATATAGAGATGATAATKTTACTAATTTAGAATATGATTTATGTTTTATGAACTTTTATAAACTTAATATAGCTAATATTACAGATACAGTAAATGGAAGCAAATTATTTATTAATAGGTGGAAAGAGATTATAAAATATTATAAAGCTAATAGAAAAGAATTAGATGAAAAGTTTATAAAGAGTTAATAATGCTTTTTTATTTCATCATAAAAGTTTGAGCATATTATATTAGATTTTGAATTATTAATTTCTATATTTGCATTTAATGATGTTGTTTCATCTTTATYAGCATTTGCCAAAAAACTTCCGTCTTTATCAACTATAAAACTTTTACCAATAAAGTACGCATCAATATCTTTTGTCTTTTCTCTTCCAACTCTATTGCATAATATTATAGGAGTGATGTTTTCAATGGCTCTTACTCTTGCTATATCTAARGTATTTTCTCCTCCAAAGTTTGCAAGAATGCATATTAAATTGCTTCCGTTKAATATTTGATTTCTAGATATTTCACTAAACCATACATCAAAGCAAATTTGTATAGATACTTTTTCTTTACAAACTTCAAATACATTGTAGGA
>NZ_VYIX01000078.1 GCF_009755885.1 Brachyspira sp. SAP_772
ATTCATGACCTTCAGMACAAGACCATTTTAATTTTGTATATAAATCACCTTTAGTCATGCTAGTGCTTAAAAGTTTACCGCCTCTAAACTCTGCTGCTTTTTTAAGGTCTTCCAAATCTATTTCACTGTCTTTTTTAGTTTCATCATAACCATGACTAAGAAGCTTAGCATTTTTTATATCAAGCAAAGCCTTATAATCTATRTAATTTCCTTCAGAGTCTTTATTTTCAAAAAGCAAATTAAAATCTTCCCATTTTTTAGGYAAATTATCAAAGTTTTCTAAACTTCCAAAATAAGCAATTATTTTTCCGTCTTCATTATTTTTACGCCAATATGTTGGTGAATTAGGGTGAGGCAAAAGTCTCTGTATGGCAAAAAATGATATTAAAGAAGGCGGYACTATTTTAMCRAATGCATAATACCAATGAGTACGGCCTATTTCATTCCAATAATCAGTAACAGACTCTTTTTGATATGAGAATAATTCTTCTAATTTGTATCCGTCATAATACCAAAGACCATGGAAATTTCTTGTAGCATTCCAATTAGGCTTCATGTATTTTTTTGTAGAGCCTCCAATGAGTTTAAATCCGTCATTAAATGTATCATAACCAATAAGTCTGTTTTCTGCYTTGCTTCCCAAATTGAAACAGCCTTTCCAAAAATAGTCATCTAAATTGCCTTTTATATCTTCTTCAACAATTCTTTTCATTAAAAGTCCGCTGTCTCTTGCAGTAGCCCATTCAAGCGGTGCATTATAACAAGTATGAAACATTAATCCATCGCTCATATTGTCAGTAAGCATTCTGTTATGAAGCATTGCAGTTTGTCTTATTATAGATCTGTTTTCTAATGATGAATCAAGA
>NZ_VYIX01000079.1 GCF_009755885.1 Brachyspira sp. SAP_772
AAGCATAGCATAATTTTCATCTCTGTTAAGTTCTGACAAAACATATAATAGTGCTTCAAATGCTMCTGAATATTGTATAAATAAATCACTATGTTTTGAGCAGGCAAGATATGCAATAAAATTAGCTTCATCTTCGTAGGCGATTCCTATTTTATGTGCCATTTCATGRGCTATAGTATAAGGCATAGATGTATATGGTATAAGAGTATTAACATTTGCTTCTGAAGTAAATGGTGAGTATATTCCTGTTATTTGAAGTCTTAAAAAAAGTTTTGATATTTTTATTGGCTTTGTTCTTGAATAATACATYTCTAAATATGGAAACTCTTCAAAAACTTTATTATATTCACTTTCAACCATTCTGTTTAGAGCTTGATAATTTGTATTGATTGAGGTTTCATATTTCATTTTTGTTTGCAAATCATTTAAATCTTTTATTAATAACTCTGCTAATGAATATAGTTTGTTATAYGCTTCTTCATCTKTKATATTATTATTTTCAAAGAAGTAATTTTGATAATTATTTATAAGAGGAAATCTATAATAATTTAATCCCCATACAGACATAAAAACWATATATATAATAATTGCAATACACACTACTACATATAAAAAGTTAAATATTAATTTTAATTTTTCTTGTCCAAATATTATTTTTTTTATAGARAAAACAAAGAATAAAAGAATTAATATTATAAAAATAAATAAAAGTATTTCAGCAATAGAAAAACTAAAATTTGATGTTACTTTCCCAATACTTCCTGATATAACTTTATAAGCTTTTCTAGAATAAAAATTTTCTATAAACTTTGGTGATAATGTKAGAAGTTTTAATACAATGGCTATAAATATTATACATATTA
>NZ_VYIX01000080.1 GCF_009755885.1 Brachyspira sp. SAP_772
CCGCTTACTGACAAATGGACATTCTCTACTAATGGTGTATCTATAATGGGAAGAAATGGAATACCTTGTATAGGTTTTGGTCCTGGTGCTGAAGCTCAAGCTCATGCTCCTAATGAAATTACTTGGAAACAAGATTTAGTTGTATGTGCTGCTATGTATGCTGCTGTACCTACTATATATTGTGCTAATAAATAATAAAAATATTAATTAAAAAAAAATAAAAATAAAAGGATAGAAAAATATGGGTATACAAAAATATATTTCAAAACTCGATAGCCTTGAATTTGGAAAAATGTATAAAAATGACTTTTTCCTTACTTGGGACAAAACTTTTGATGAATTACAAGCTGTTTGGACAGTTGCTGATGCTTTAAGATTCTTAAGAGAAAGCAACATATCTACTAAAGTTTTTGATTCTGGTTTAGGTATTTCTTTATTCAGAGATAACTCTACTAGGACTCGTTTCTCTTTTGCTTCTGCTTGTAACCTTTTAGGTTTAGAAGTACAAGACTTAGACGAAGGTAAAAGCCAAATCGCTCATGGTGAAACTGTTAGAGAAACTGCTAACATGGTATCTTTCATGGCTGATGTTATAGGTATCAGAGATGATATGTATATTGGTAAAGGTCATGAATATATGAAAGAAGTTTCTGAGTCTGTAAGACAAGGTTACAATGATGGTATATTAGAACAAATTCCTACTCTAGTTAACTTACAGTGTGACAGAGACCACCCAACTCAAATGATGGCTGACTCTTTACACTTTATCCACGAATTAGGCGGATTAGAAAACTTAAGAGGTAAAAAAGTTGCTATGACTTGGGCTTATTCACCTTCTTACGGTAAACCTCTTTCTGTACCTC
>NZ_VYIX01000081.1 GCF_009755885.1 Brachyspira sp. SAP_772
TTTTGAAACCACTGTTAATGATGAAATCAATAATACTTTAAATAATTATGTAGAAGCTGAAAACTCTAACAGCAATGATAATAACGATATAGCAGAAAACATTGAAGAAAATAATGATATTGCAATTGATGATAATATTACTGAAGAAAATGATACTACTTTTGAAACCACTGTTAATGATGAAATCAATAATRCTTTARATAATTATTTAGAAGCTGAAAACTCTAACARCAATGATAATAAYGATATAGCWGAAARYATTGAAGAAAATAATGATATCGCAATTGATAATAATATTACTGAAGAAAATGATACTACTTTTGAAACCACTGTTAATGATGAAATCAATAATGCTTTAAATAATTATTTAGAATCTGAAAGCTTTGAAAACAATAATGACAATTTAGAAAATACAGAAATAAAAGAGAATATTGACACTGATATTATAAATAATGAAACAAATAATGATGAAGTAATTGATGAGTTAGAAAAAYTAGATGATTTAGTTGAAAACTTAGACAATACAGAATACGACAATAATAATATAGCTGATATAGTATCGCAGGGTTTAGCTGAAATAGAAAATATTGAATATGCTGAAAATARTTCTTTGMAAARTGATGACAGTGTAGTAGAAATCATCGATGAAGAGAGCTATATAAATGAAAATAATGCTAACATTAACAAAGAAAATGATACTACTTTTGAAACTACTGTTAATGATGAAATYAATAATGCTTTAAATAATTATTTAGARTCTGAAAGCTTTGAAAACAATAATGACAATTTAGAAAATATAGAAATAAAAGAGAATATTGACACTGATATTATAAATAATGAAACAAATAATGATGAAGT
>NZ_VYIX01000082.1 GCF_009755885.1 Brachyspira sp. SAP_772
CTACTATGGCTATTGTAAACTTTATTAGTATGTCGCTTATACTTATTTATTATTTTACAGGGCATTGGAAGAAAGGAGCTAATATAGCCAGTCATTCTGCTGCTAAAGAAAATGAAGCTTAAAATGATACTTGAAACATTGAAGCAAATAAAATATACTGATTGTTGTAATTCATAAATATTAATAAAGGCTTTTATGCAAAAAATTGACATAGATAATTTGAATCCTATTATAAAAGAGTTGTTTAAGTTAAGGGGAGTAGTTTCAAAAGAAGATATTTTTGATTTTTTCTTTCAAGATATATATTCGCTTTCTAATCCATTTAATATTAGGGATATGAATGCTTTTGTAGATAGGCTAAAAGAAGCTATAGAGTAYAATGAAAAAATATTGATATATGGCGATAAAGATGCTGACGGTGTTACTGCTGCTTCTATAATATATAATACTCTTAAGGCTGTTACAAAAAATGTTGAAGCTTTTGTTCCTAATCATGAAGTGGGATATGGTCTTTCAAAAGATGTCATTGAAAGTTATGCTAATTCTGGGGTGAGTTTAATCATTACGGTTGATTGCGGTATATCGAATGTTGAAGAAGTTGAGTTTGCAAGAGAGCATTCTATAGATATTATAGTAACAGACCATCATGATATACCTGAAATACTTCCAAATGCATATTTAATATTTAATCCTAAACTTTCAAATACTGGTTTTGTTTCCAAAAACTTTTCTGGKTGTGCTGTTGCATTTAAGCTTATGCAGGCATTTGTTTTTTCTTATACAAAACTTTATAACAAAGATATCATTATATTAGATTATGAGATAGATAAAAATACTGATAAGTTAAAAAGAATAAG
>NZ_VYIX01000083.1 GCF_009755885.1 Brachyspira sp. SAP_772
AAGTTTTGATAAATTAAAAAGCTTTGGTCCTGATATAGATAATAATTTTGGTTATGAAGGAATGCTTTATATGGGGGCTTTACTTGGTACCGATGCTTCTAAATTTATACCAGACCCTAATGTTAAAGCTAAAACATTAGTACAGGCTAAAAGAAAAATCAGCAAAATATTTGGTTCTGGTAAAAGCAGTAAGTCAAAACCTTCTGCATTATTAGAAAAAATAAAAGAATTGCATACACGTATAAGTGAAGAATTAACTTATTTGAATGAAAACTATGGAATAAATGTGGACTAATTTAATTAAATGAAAAAACTTAACTCGTATTTATTAAAAGAATTCTTATCTATGTTTGTAGGTTCGCTCATACTGTTTGTTATATTAGTTACTATAGCAGATTTAAGCAGTAAATTATCTTACTACACCGAACACCCAGAAAACATGAAATACTTTATTACATACCATGCCGCAAGAACTCCGCATAATTTATATTATTTATTTCCAATAGCATTGATGTTTTCTTCTACTTATGTTCTTGGTACTTTTGTAAAAAATAAAGARATGTTGGCTGTACAAAATTCTGGTATAAGTTTATTTAAATTTTCTTCGCCAATATTTATTATAGTAATAGCATTATGCTTAGGACTTATTGGTTTTTGGCAATTTGTAGCAGCTCCTATGAATAAAATATCTTTTGAAGCTAATGATTTAGGACGAGGGCATAAAAAAGGAGAATACACTGGCTCATTAAATATATTTRGAGCTAATAATTATATATATTTTATAGAGAACTTTAATTTTAATGATAATTATCTTACAAATACTGTTATTGTAAAATTAAAAGAAGATGGTGCTATA
>NZ_VYIX01000084.1 GCF_009755885.1 Brachyspira sp. SAP_772
AAAAAATAAAAATATGAATTACATGTTATATTTATTACTTCTATATTTTGCAACTTTTAGTATGGAGCCTACATCTACAACTCTAGCAGGTTTTTCATTTTTTATAATATTATATTTACTTTTTAGAAATAGTAGTTTATTTTTAGAGGATTATAATAATAAAGGTAAACCTAATTTTTATATATTATTTATTTTGATATCAACAATAATATTAACAATATTATCATTTTCATTAACAGCATTTTTAGGTGGAAGAGGTCAATGGCAGTCACAAAGAATATCAAATATTACTATAATAGAAAGTATTATTAATAAATTTAATAATTTAGAAGTATTTAATAAAATATTAATATTATTTGGTATATTATATTTAATTTATTTTTTATTTATTTCATTAAAAAATAAGAAAATATTTAAAGAAAATTATATATATTTTTCTATTTGTTTTACATCATTATTTTTACTATTGTTTTTTTATTCTATAGATGYCTCTACTACATAYGCACAAWTTATATTATTATTTGCTTTATTTATTATAATACTTTTAAAAAATACTAATAATAAAAAATATAATATTTTCTTTATTTKCCAATTTTATWATTTTCTTTTTGATATTTACTATGTCATTAAATTTACTGAAATATCATGATAATATGATGATAAGTAATAATACAACTTTTAGAGATTGGAATATAGTATTACAGATATATAAAGATGCATATGATAATAATCTAAATGAAATAATTATTAATAAGGAAGATATAGAGAATTTAAAACTTAGTAAAATATTTTATAAACCAGCAAAAAAAGGATATTGTTATGATGAAGATCCAAATACACATTATAATCAAATGT
>NZ_VYIX01000085.1 GCF_009755885.1 Brachyspira sp. SAP_772
ATAATTTATTTTTTATTATGTTTTGGCAAACCTTTTTAAAATCAAGCATACTCATTTTAAATATTTTATCTATTTTATTGGTAGTGCTAAATGTGTTTGATTTATTTTCATTTATAGATATTTTTAATTGATTTAATATAGAATCAGTATTAATTGTAGATGTTGTTTCTACTAAAGTGGATATATAATCAAAATCTATAAAAGAAGCTTCCCATAAACTAATTGTTTTATCCCAAAATGCTGTTAAATCTTTATCTATATAGTTTTCAAAGTTATCATTTTTGTATTTTTGAAGATMATATGAACCTGAATCTTTTATTTTATTTAATTGGTCTGATGCTTTATATATTTCAGATAAGTAACTTAATATTTTATCAAGGTCATAGATATTAAACTCTTCTATATTGAATGATTTTACCGCTCTRATAGATTGKATTGAAAATTCTATGTCTCTTAAAAAATATGAATAGAATGCGTAATCAAATATTAAAGTTGATATTTTTTTATCAAATTGAGGAATTTTGTATATTGAATATAATTTATCATAATATGTTTTAAATTGCTTATTATCTTCTAATTTGTATAATATAAATAAATATAACTTATCCAAATCAAATATATATTTATCATCGAGAGATTTATCTGCAAGTGTTATCTCTAAAAAAGATTTTGCTATATTGATTTCTTCAGATATTAAGTATAGTGAAATTAAAGATTTAGCTATTTGTTTAGATAGKTCTTTGTTTGTTTTTTCTTTATTTACTTTTTTATAGAGCATTTCTAAAAATKTAAGAGCTTTTTTATAATCTTTTACTTTATAAAAAGCAAAAGCTGCTGCTTTAATATTATCAATAT
>NZ_VYIX01000086.1 GCF_009755885.1 Brachyspira sp. SAP_772
GGTATATAGTAGCTAAAGGAAATATTAATGAATTAAGAGATAAAACAAATTTATTAATTTTTTATTTGATACTTATAATATTATTATCACTTATTTTAGAAACTCTTTTAGTAACTTTGATTACTATACCTATTACTAATACTTTAAATGAAGCTATAAATCATATAGATAATATGGCTTTAGGTAATTTTGATATACAAGAAAGTGCTTCAAAAAAACATGGTAATATAGCTTATGCTTTGTCTTCTTCTATAGATGAAATGCAGAAAAAYATTAGCTCTGTAATTTATAAGTTAAAAGTTGATATAGATTCTATTAATAGTGAAATGGAGAAAATATCTTTAGGCAATGATGATTTATCGAATAAAACTATTTCTCARTCATCTTCARTTAATGAGTTAGCAAGTTCTATAGARTCATTATCTTCTTCWATTACAGAAACTTATKYTAATACWAATAARGCTAAAGAAATAAGTGAGAAAGCATTAGAGTATACTAGCAGGGGAGTTGATATTGTATCAAGAACATTATCAAATATGACTGAAATATCTGAAGCAAGTAAAAATATATCAGAAATTATTAAAATGATACAGTCTATAGCTTTTCAAACTAATATATTAGCTCTTAATGCGGCTGTTGAGGCGGCTCGTGCTGGTGAACAAGGTAAAGGATTTGCTGTTGTAGCAAGTGAAGTTAGAAATCTAGCACAAACTTCTGCTAAAGCTGCTGATGATATTACAGATATAGTTGAAAGCACAATTCAAAAAATAGATTCAGGTTATGAAACAGTATCAGAATCATCTTCTATATTAGAAGAAATTAATAATTTTGTTACAGAAGTATCAAATTCATTA
>NZ_VYIX01000087.1 GCF_009755885.1 Brachyspira sp. SAP_772
AAAATGCACTCCCCCGCACGCCTAAGAGGTTATAATTAAAGCAAAGTATTACCGTGCGGAAAGGTGGTACAGCTCGTACGCGGGAAAAAGTTGAATAAAATAAAAACTTATATAATGAAATATAATTATTAGTTTATTAAACCATTTGACTATATTCAAATTTTTAGAGTTTTAATTTATAATTGAACATATAGCTTTTTTATTATAAAAACATATTATGAAAGATTTTTTAGGTAAATTAAAAACTATAATAATTAAAAAGAAAGATACTATATTCGCAGTAATAGTTTCATTTATACTTCATATATTTGTATTRAGTTTGGTAAATACTTATATAATGGAATCTTTGTTTGCGTATAATGATAAATTAGAAAAACTATTAGAAGAAGAAAAGAATAAAAAAGATGATTATATGTTTTTGGTAGAGACTCCAGATGTAGAAGAAGAGGAAAATAATGAAGATACACCATTTGCTTCAGATAAGTCATTAGTATCAAGAGGACAGATAGATGTAAAACCTTCAAAAGTATTTTCAGATGCTTCTGTGTTTTCTTTTTTGGGTGACGGTGCCAATAGTCCAATAGTTGAAAGACGCGATAATATAAACCCAAACAATAATAACAATTTACAAAAGCAAAAAGATTTAGGTAATGATATAAGCAGGGAAGATGTAGTTCCTTATAAGCCAAAAAATCCAGGTCTTAAAGGAGATACAAAAATACCAGCATCATTTGAAGACGGAGCAGATAGGGCGGTAGTTTTATCTAGTGAAACAGGAAGCATACAGCTTGGTACAAAGGCACAGGAATATTTTTGGTATTTTTAYACTTTAGTTGGCTCTATA
>NZ_VYIX01000088.1 GCF_009755885.1 Brachyspira sp. SAP_772
AATATTTAGAATAAAATCWCCTTTAGCTATAGGTATTGCAATAGGCACTGCATCGCATGCTGTTGGTACTAGTAAGGCAATAGAGATGGGAGAGACTGARGGAGCTATGTCTGGTCTTGCTATAGGTATAGCTGGAGCTTTAACKGTTATACTTCTTCCTATACTATATAAACTGCTTGTTACTATATGGTAGAAATTTTTAAGTTTGTAAAAATATTTTTTAAGTTTTTTATTTGTGGTGGCTTTGCCCCCTGCGAAGCGTGCCAGTATGGTACACACCCCCACTTCTTTTGTCGCCACAAAGAAGAAAAAGAACTGAATTTTTATGATAAATTTTATAATTTAATTGTACATTAAAAGTACTCCCCCRCACGMCTAAGARRTTATAATTRAAGCAWAAYATTAYCGTGCGGCAAGGTGGTACAGCTCGTACGCGGGAAAAAGTTGAATAAAACAAAAACTATAATATATTCATAAAAATTGACAAACTCAGTAATTTTTAGTATTATATAAAATAATATCAATATAAAAAATAAATATGATAAAATTAKATAATAATAACGAAAATAACACTCTAAATAGATGGCGTCTTATACTCGGAGATTTCGCAGATAATAATATTGAATTGCAAAATGGATTATCTGAACTTAATGAAACTCTAAATTTTTTGTATGACAGAGAATATTCACAAGAAGATGGTTATTATAATGATGATAATAGTACAACAACMAAGGGCGGTAAAAATAAAAGCAATTTAACTGTGCCGATATGGGTTTCTAAGATAAGAAAACTCTTTCCAAAAGAAACAGTTCAGATTATGCAGACTCATGCGCTAAATAA
>NZ_VYIX01000089.1 GCF_009755885.1 Brachyspira sp. SAP_772
TACTTATAATATTTATTTTAGTCATATCTTGCAGAAGGGCTGTAACGCGTCCTACTCTAGATTCCTTGGGAAGTACTCCTCCAGAAGAACCAGATTCTCCTATTATTGATGAAAAACCAGAACAGCCAGACCCAACTCCAGAACCAAAACCTGAATCTGAGTTTATTATAGTAGCTACTGATACTGAAGATATAATACAAAGTAAGATTCAAAAATATTATGAAAAAAATCAGAAATATCTAGCTTTTGTTGAAGGTACTGAAGCAGACATAAAACAAAATAATACMATATCAAAAATTAATTCTGTTATAAATAAAAATGCTTATACTGAAGGAATATCATTAGATTTAAGCTACACTACAATGACAGAAATAGCTGACATCCTGTAACTCTAATGAAGCCGAATGATAATTCTAAACCAAATATATGGGAAGATTATTATAATATAATAATAAAATATGAACCATCATTCAAAGAATTTGAGTATATTGATAGATTTTCATTTTATGAGAAAGCTAAAAATGCTTATGCTTGCATTGCAACTGGTGAAACATCTATATACGCATGCTTAATCATAACAAAAGGAGTGATTATAAAATAACAGATTTATTAGAATAGGGGCATTACAATAATGCCCCTATTCTAAAATTAATTTTTATGATATTAAAAATTATATTTGAAACAATATAATAAAAATGCAATTATACACTTTTTACAATTTTTCTTTCAAAAGCAAAAATACAGCCTAAAATAACAATAATAACCTAAATTTTTTGCATAAGGCTTATTGTTTTATTTAAAGGTAGAATAACATACTAATGTAGTTAATAAATGG
>NZ_VYIX01000090.1 GCF_009755885.1 Brachyspira sp. SAP_772
GAGTTTGATAGAGTTTGATAATTTTTCTGATGAGATTGCTGACTTTTTATCTAATGTTTTGCTTCCTACAACTGATTTGGTAATGGATAGAGCGAAGAAAAAAGATAATGTGAAGCTTTTTATAAATAAAGAATTATGTGATATCACAGAAGATTTAGTTTTAACAGAGCCTTATTATAATTATAAAAATAGAAATATAATATCYAAAGGACAAGAAGATTTTGTAGAGAAGTTTTTGTATAATGATGAAAGCTTAAAGTTTGAAATATGCAAATTGAGAGATAGGTTTATGAATTATTCTCAGGCACTTATACATGGGGATTTGCATACAGGCTCTATATTTATAAATCAAAAMGGMRTAAARATAATAGAYCCWGAGTTTGCTTTTTATGGACCTATAGGATACGATATTGGTAATGTTATAGGAAACTTATTTTTCTCTTTGGCTAATAAAACTTATTTTTCTAATAATAAAGATTTTGTTAAATGGATAAAGAAAACAATAATAGATACATTTGATAAAATAAATATTTCTTTAAGAAAAAAGTATGATGATATAGTTACATTTAGTCTTTATARAAATGAKAGTTTTAAAGAATATTATTTGAGTTCTATATTATCAGATTCTATAGGATATGCAGGCACAGAAATGATAAGAAGAACTGTAGGAGATTCCAAAGTAGCTGAAATATCATCTTTAGAATTATCTGATAAAAAACTYATGATGGAGAGAGCATTAATAAAAACAGCAATATTAATTATAAAAAATAGAAATACTATAAACGAAGGAAAAAAATTAATAGATATATTTGAGTTTATAAAAGAGTAAGATT
>NZ_VYIX01000091.1 GCF_009755885.1 Brachyspira sp. SAP_772
GAATGATAATTATTCGAATGATAATTATTCATTTTTGCTATTTCATTAGATTTATAATATATTTCAAAAGCTTTATCTTCGTTTTTTTCTATTCCTCTTCCTAATTCGTAGGCTCTTCCAAATATAATATGAGAAGGTTCAAATGTACTGTGTAAATCAATAGAAGTATTAGCCATTCCTATTGCGAGTTCTGGTGAGGGTGTGAGAATATTKCCATAAAATAACTCTTTTGAATATATATAATAAGCAAAAAAGTCATTCATATTTATTGCCAATTCTAAATATTTAATGCCTTCATAATAATACTTTTGAGGTATATTGTATATCATCACTTTTGCTATTTTTCTATATATTATTGCTTTATTTAATTCAGTACTGTTTAATGATATTTTTAAGTTTTCTATTATAGTTTCATAATCATGAGATYTTGTTTCTATTAGAGAGAAAGCATATACATATCTTAAATGATACATCTCTTCATTGGCATAACTATTATCTAAACTACCTAATACTTCTTTTGCTGATAATGCTGATTCTTTATAGTTTTTTAATTTATAATAAGAAAATGTTTTATATATTAAAGCTCTAATATTTTTTATTTTATCTAAATATTTAATAAGATGTTTATAGTCTTCATCTGTTTTGGCATTATAATAATAAAACTCTAATATATCATTATAAAACCATTCATTAAAATCATCATTATTTTTTAATATATCATCAAATTCAGCTTTAGCTCTTTCAGCTTCTCCAATATAAGCATATAAATTACCTCTATAATATTTATACCTCATATATTTTTTATCTAGAGAAAAGTTTTTTATTATTTTATC
>NZ_VYIX01000092.1 GCF_009755885.1 Brachyspira sp. SAP_772
ATTGAAATTTATAAATAATATTTTTACAAATAGGAGTAATTTTATGAACAAATTTATTTTTTCATTGCTATTATTTTTATCTATTTTGTCTAGTTGTTCATCAAAGAAGGTTAATGAGTCTAATGATAAGTCAATAGATGTTGCTGTGGCAATATATAGATATGATGATAGTTTTATTTCTTTTATGAGAAGGAATATTGAAACATTCWWAAAGAGTGATAATGTGAAGTTTACTATGACTGATGCTGAGAATGACCAAGTTAAGCAATATGACCAAATAGAGGCTGCTATACAGAGAAATGTTGATGCTCTTGCTATTAATTTAGTTGATCCTTTAGCTGCTAATTTGGTTATAGAAAAAGTAAAACCTTCAAACATTCCTGTAATATTTTTTAATAAAGAGCCAAAAAAAGATGATTTATTGAGTTATGATAAGGTTTGGTATGTTGGTACTAGAAGTGTTGAATCTGGCGATATGCAAGGAAATATAGTATTAAATGCTTGGCTTTCAAATCCTTCTTTGGATAAAAACAAAGACGGCAAATTGCAGTATGTTTTGCTTAAAGGTGAAGAAGGACACCCAGATGCTGAAGGAAGAACAGAGAGAGTTAAGGCTATATTAGAAGAAAATGGTATTGTATTAGAAGAGYTAGAGATGAATAATGCTAATTGGGATATACTTCAGGCACAAACTTTAATGGACGCTTGGATAAAAAAACATGAGAATAATATTGAGTTTATTTTCTCTAATAATGATGCTATGGCTTTGGGAGCTTTAAAATCTATACAAAAAGAAGGTTATAATATAGGAGACAGCAATAAATTTATACC
>NZ_VYIX01000093.1 GCF_009755885.1 Brachyspira sp. SAP_772
ATACACTTAGCTGGGATACACTTAGCTGGGTCTATGATTACTTTAGCTTGTTGTTCTACTGCTGGTATACTCATACTTGGTCAAAACCCAACTTATAGCTCAATACTTCCTTTCGTACTTATGTTAGGTATTGCTATGGTTGCTGCTCCTGGTGCTCCTGGTGGTGCTGTTATGAGTGCTTTGCCTTTCTTCTATATGATTGGTATTACTGGAGAAGAGTTACAAGGTTTAATGATTGCTTTATACTTAACTCAAGACTCTTTCGGTACTGCTGCTAATGTATCTGGAGACAATGCTATAGCWGTATTTGTTGATTGGTTCTACAAGACTAAAATTAAAAAAGAGGCTGTTGCTTAAAATAAAATTATTTATAATCAATTATGTAAAGGGTGGTTTCAAAGAGAAGCTGCCCTTTTTGTTTATATGAATTTCTTATATAATTAAAGTTTAGTTTTTTTAACGCACGGTAAACAATCACTTGTATATTATAAAAATTATATTGTTAATTTYATTATATTTTAAATTTAGCTCACCGTGCGATGAATATATTTTTTAAATTTAAAAACAACTTGGGCGGGYGTGCTTTTTTAAATAAGTAACAAGATTAATAAAAACTRAATATTWTAAATAAGCATATGAATATAAAGGGCGGGGTTTTAAGAAAAATTTTTAATACATAAAAAAAGAGGCCCAAATATTTATTTAAGCCCCTTTTATTTTATAAATTAATAATTTAACTATTCTTTCTAAATATACCTTGAAGTATTAAAGCCAAAGCACCGTCTCCTGTAACATTACAAGCAGTACCAAAACTATCTTGTAAAGCAAAT
>NZ_VYIX01000094.1 GCF_009755885.1 Brachyspira sp. SAP_772
TATTCTCTTTTATAAAATTAGAACATTGTTTTAGTGCCTGATGATGTGATATTACTTTTTTTATATTATTTATATTGGTATTCTTATTTGCCATAAGTGCATATTCTATTGTAAGATAAACYTCACCAACTATTTTGCAATTATAATCAGCAAGTATATCAAGCACCTCATTAACCATGCCTGTAGAAGAGTTTTCAAGCGGTAAAACCCCATAATAACTCTCAGAACTTCTTATACTCTCAAGAACATCTTCAAAACTCTTTTTCTTTRCCAATTTAGCCTCATCGCCAAAAAACTTTTTAGCAGCCTCATAACCATTTCCGCCCTCTCTTCCTTGATACGCTATAACAGAATCGTATTTTATTTTTTTATTACTATTTTCTTTAGTGTTATTATCAATCAAATGCTTTTGAATCTGCTTTGATGTGTACATTATATCATTATAAATAGTAGTAATTAAGTTTGATAATTCCTTGTTTTCAAGAAGATTTATTCTGCTTGCTATAACTTCTTTTTCTCTTTTAGGGTCGAATATCGGAGCATTGTTTTTTTTCTTAATCTCTCCAACCTTCACACTAACTTTCATTCTYTCATCTATTAACCTTACAATATCTCTGTCTATCTCATCAATTTTTTTTCTTAAATCCTTTAACTCTTCCATTATATCCTGCCATTATAAAATATATTAAATTAATAATAATATTATCCTTACTACTAATAATAATTATTATACAAAATGCCTAAAAATTGTAAAGTCTATAATATCATATTTTAATTTTCTTTACATTATAATTAAATTTGTTGACTTTTTTACTTATTACTATAAAAT
>NZ_VYIX01000095.1 GCF_009755885.1 Brachyspira sp. SAP_772
AAATATTATTAGTATCAAAAGTTATTAAGCCTTTAAATCATTCTATAGAGATAATAGACTTTATGAAAGAAGGCAATTTTAATAGTAATTTTAATAAAAAAGATTTATCATTAAAAGATGAATCAGGACATTTAACTAACTCTTTAAATGAGATGCAAGAGAAAATATCTCAAATAGTTTATGGCATTAAGTCGCATATAGACGGCATTAAAAACTCYACAGCACAAATATCAAATGGTATTTATAATTTATCTGATAGAACTTCATCTCAAGCTGCTGCAATAGAAGAAATAACAAGCTCTATTGAAAGTCTTTTTACCTCAATATCTGAAACATCTAAGCATAGTAATTTAGCAAAAGATATGGGCATAAAAGTAGCAGATTATTCAAARAGCGGAGTTGATGCAGTTAATAAAATATCTAATAACATGTATGATATATCATCTTCAAGTAAAGAGATTTCAAATATTACAAAACTTATACAAGATATAGCATTACAAACAAATATTTTAGCATTAAATGCCGCAGTAGAAGCAGCACGTGCCGGTGAACAAGGTAAAGGATTTGCTGTAGTTGCTTTGGAAATTAGAAACTTAGCTAATAATGTTAATGATGCGGCAGGAAATATAACCAGCATTATAGAAAAAACTTTATCAAAAATAGAAGTAGGATATGAATCTGTTACACACTCTTTAGATATACTCTCAAAGATAGAAAACTCAGCTAATGAAGTATCAAATCTTCTTTTGGAAGTATATAATTCTGTATCTACAGAAGAGAACAGTGTAAAAGAAATTAATTTAGCTATGAATGAATTAAATACTATAAC
>NZ_VYIX01000096.1 GCF_009755885.1 Brachyspira sp. SAP_772
ATCCATTATTTTGGTATACAGAATTAGGCGGTGTATTAGAAGTAGGCGGACAGTTGGTAGCTGGCGGACAGAGGATATTTTTCGCTCAATTAGCTGACCCTACAGTAACACATTTTAGTGCTGCTGCTACTAGAACTATGACAGGTGGATTTTTACCTATGATGTTTGGTTTACCAGCTGCAGCTTTAGCTATGTACCATGTGGCAGATGATGAAAACAAAACAAAAGCAAAAGGTATTTTATTATCAGCAGCTTTAACTTCATTTTTAACAGGTATTACTGAACCTTTAGAGTTTACATTCTTGTTTATAGCTCCTCCTTTATATGTTGTTCATGCTGTTTTAGAGGGTTTGGCATATATGTTAATGTATATATTAAACGTAGCTGTAGGTATTACATTCTCAAGAGGTTTAATTGATTTTACATTCTTTGGTTTATTACAAGGTATGGGTAAAACTTCTTATCAATGGATATTAATATTAGGACCAGTATATGCAGTTGTTTATTATTTTGTATTTAAATTCTTAATATTGAAATTTAATTTTGCCACTCCTGGAAGATCTGGAAGTGAAGTAAAATTATATAGAAGATCTGATTATAATGAAAAAGATAGTTCAAGAGCAAATGAGTCAGTTTCTAATGATGATGATAGTATAATAGATTCTATAGTAGAAGCATTAGGTGGAGTAGAAAATATAGATAATATAGATGCTTGTATAACAAGATTGAGAGTTACAGTGAATGATCCTTGCAAAGTTGCTAGTGATGATGCTTGGACTTCCCTTACTTCTAAAAAGCTTTTGAGAGCAGGAAATGGAATACAGGCTA
>NZ_VYIX01000097.1 GCF_009755885.1 Brachyspira sp. SAP_772
AAATGCCAAGAAAGCTTCTTGCTCTACAAACTTAGCAAAAGATAATGATTTAGTTTGCCAWARATTATWTTTRGTATAAAATTCATCTAAGATATCAAACCACTGCTTTATAGCGTTTAATAATATTTTTGGTTCTTTTACTGCTTTTGATGAATCTTGTCCTTCTCTTTTAATATAATGATAATGAGTATTATATTCATAACTTATATTTTTTGYATACATTAAAAGTTTATGAGAGAATATACCGTCTTCTCCAGGCTGAACATTTAGAGGATATCTTAAATTATTATTATTTTTAAGAATACTTGTTTTTATAAACATAGAACAAGTAGGAAGAGCTGAATGATATTTGTTTGTAGCTCTTTTATCAAGTCCCCAAAAATTACTTAGTATAACCAAATCACTGTTGTTTTGTTTGGCATTATTATAAAATACTTCCAAAAAATCTTTATCTATATAATCATCGCTATCTAAACAAAATAAGTATTCACCAGCTGATTTTTCTATTCCGTCATTTCTAGCAGCGGAAACTCCAGCATTTTTTTTATTTATTATTGTTATCCTTTTATCTATTTTTGCATATTCTTCAAGTATAGAAAGTGAGTTATCTGTAGAACCATCATTAATACATATTATTTCTAAATCTTTATATGTTTGACCTATTACACTATTCAAACAATCTCTYAAATATTTTTCTACATTGTATACTGGTATAATTACACTAATCATAAATATATATTATCAAAACAATAAAAAAACTCAAGTTATGTTATATTAATTATTCTATTTATAGTATTGTTTTTTTTGAAATTAATTTATAAAATATA
>NZ_VYIX01000098.1 GCF_009755885.1 Brachyspira sp. SAP_772
GTATTTTRTGCGGTTATATMAATGGAAATAACGGTAAAATYGGYAATAGYACAAAAGCTATTAATGATTTATTTTTACTTTTTGAAAAATATGGAATAGAAAACTTCAAACTTACTATAAAGGAAATCTAATGAACCCTGAAGATTTACATGGTTTAGTAATATCCATAGCTCAAAGAGTTGGATTAAATAAAGATGGCAATAGAAATGGTAACGGCTTAATTACTGAAGTAGAAGAAATAGAAGAATATATTAATGTCAGTAAAACACATCAAAAAGAAATAGATATGCGTTTAGATATAATAGATAAAGACATAAAAGAGATTAAAGAAGATATAAAATATATAAAAAATG
The DNA here is from genome assembly GCF_009755885.1 of Brachyspira sp. SAP_772. Classification (NCBI taxonomy): domain Bacteria; kingdom Pseudomonadati; phylum Spirochaetota; class Spirochaetia; order Brachyspirales; family Brachyspiraceae; genus Brachyspira; species Brachyspira sp. SAP_772. The sequence continues at coordinate 354 of NZ_VYIX01000098.1, forward strand.
AACTTAAAGATAATATAAATATGAGAAGTTTTATTAATACAAAAAATATTTTAAGCGGTATGGCTCAAGTAATAACAAATCTTACAGTGATAGGAGGAGCTTTGTATTTTATATTAAAAACATTTTTTGAAAGGGGATAAATCAATGATAAAACATAAAGCAAAAAGCATAAGCAATGTATTAAAATTATTGATAGTAGCTTTTATATTTTTTGAGTATCATTATCAAAGCATAATAAAACAAAACCCTCTTACTAGTGATGATTGTAAAGGATTATTATTTATCGCAATAGCAGGCTTTTTTATATTGTTTCCAATAGATGCCTCTATATTTATACAAAATATGTATAAAGCCAAAAATATAAAAAATAAAATTAAGGAGGATATTAAAAATGGATAAAGACATAAATCATTTAATTTTGTTTTGTGATGAAATGATAGCTAGAAATGTATATACAAAAGAGTTTCA
>NZ_VYIX01000099.1 GCF_009755885.1 Brachyspira sp. SAP_772
TACTATAGCCATAGCAATAGAAATATCACTAGCAGTCTCTTTAACATTAAGACCATTTGCAATATTAATATAAACATCTTGATTAGAAAGATTTATATGACATCTTTTTTCTAATATAGCAATAATAATAAGAAGCCTGTATTGGTCATAACCTATAGTAAGCCTTCTAGGATAACCAAAAGCACTGCTTCCAACCAAAGCCTCTTGCTCTACACAAAAAACCCTGCTTCCTTCTATTACAGGAGTTATCACACTTCCAGCAAATACAGCTTCATTGAGAGAACGAGTAAAAACTCTTGAAGGGTCTTTTACTTCCATAAGCCCATTTTCTACCATCTCAAATATTCCAACCTCATCAACTGCCCCATAACGATTTTTCACAGCTCTTAATATTCTATATATACCCTTATCATCACCCTCAAAATATAAYACACWGTCTACAATATGCTCTAATATTTTAGGTCCTGCTATAGTGCCTTCTTTTGTAATATGACCTACCAAAAATATTGTTATGTTTTTTAGTTTGGCAGTCTGCATCAATGCCCAAGCACAGTTTTTTATTTGTGCAGGAGAGCCTGCTATGCTGTTTGTAGATGGGCTATATATTGTTTGAATAGAGTCTATTATAGCAAGTGCTGGAGGTTCATCTAAAAGAGTATTTATTATATTGTCGCAATTTGACTCTGATGATATTAAAAAATCAGAATCTTCTAATGAAAGCCTATCTGCTCTTAATTTTATCTGCTCAAGAGATTCCTCTCCTGTGAAATAATAAACTTTCTCTTTTTTAGCAATATTTGAAGCTACTTGTAAAAGGAG
>NZ_VYIX01000100.1 GCF_009755885.1 Brachyspira sp. SAP_772
AAAATATGATAATATTACTATTCCAGCAGCTTTAATAACAAAACATAGCGATAGTCATTATTCAGCAAGTACAACAGTTGCTGGTAAAACTTTTACAGTTGATCTTGTATTTACAAGTGATACTACAGCAAATGTTCAGGCAGACGGAAAAAGCGGAGTTTTCACAAAGCAATAAATTTYATAATATAGTAATAATCTAATAATAAGGTCTTATATGGATTATACAAAAATTAATTCTTTAACTATAGATAAATGGGTTGAAGATGGTTGGGTATGGGGTGTGCCTATTACCCATAAGAAGTTTCTAGAAGCTAAAAMTGGAAARTGGGAYATGCTTTTAACWCCAACTAAAAATGTTCCTAAAGAATGGTTTGGAAATTTGGAAAATAAAAATGTATTGGGGCTTGCTTCTGGAGGCGGTCAGCAGATGCCAATATTTGCAGCTTTGGGAGCTAAATGCACATTAATAGATTATTCTCAAAAACAGATAGATAATGATATATTTGTGTCAAAAAGAGAAAATTATAATATAAACGCCATAAAATATGATATGACAAAAAAGTTTCCTTTTGAAGATGAAAGCTTTGATTTGATTTTTCATCCTGTTTCTAATTGTTATGTAGAGAATGTTTCTCATATATGGAGTGAATGCTATAGAGTATTAAAAAAAGGTGGCAGGCTTATGTCTGGGCTTGATAATGGAATTAACTTTTTATTTGATGAAAATAGTAAAGAGATTAAATACAAACTTCCATTTAATCCATTAAAAGATAAAAAATTATTAGATGAATTATTAAGTAAAAATGACGGC
>NZ_VYIX01000101.1 GCF_009755885.1 Brachyspira sp. SAP_772
TTATCATACATATCAAAGTATAAAGGGAGATATAGGCGGAGAATTAGGAGTTATTGCTCAGCTTGGATATAATATAAAATTAAATAAAGATATTCCTATAAAAAGTATAAGTTTTCTTTTTGAAACAGGATATTATTTTAATGCTAATAGTATAACTTATGATTATCCGTATGCTGATTCATATGATTATTTTGAAATTTTTGAAGCTTTAGGTATGCATAATATTATTATAGGATTAAACCCTAAAATAAATTTCAATAATTTTTCATTAGGGTTAGGTGTAGGAATAAAAATACCGTTGTCTGCTGATGTATTAGAAAAAAGCGATTATAGAGGCGAGATAATGAAAGAATATACCATTTTTGAAGGCTCTTTAATGTATCAGGATAAAAAGCATTGGAATTTTGATGATATAAAAAAAATATATAAAGTTCCAGTGTCTCCTTATATAAAAATAAATTTTGACGGATTTTACTATTTTACTGAAAAATTGGCTTTCTTATATGGTGCTTATATAGCTTATGATTTTTCAATGCCTTATAATACCGATTATATACAAATAACAGATAAAACTTTAATAAAAAGTTATAGATTATCTTACTTATCATTTATTTTTTATATAGGCATTTCATTTGGAAGAAATAACAGTTAATTTTCTAAATTTATTGTTTACTTACCGCACGCAGAATTAAGCTAAAAAAGGTAGAGTTATTTGTAATTAAAATTTTATTATATTACAAATTCTGTTAACCGTGCGTTGAAAAAATTTTTAATCTAATCAACACTTGGGCGGGCATTAACAAATCTAATT
>NZ_VYIX01000102.1 GCF_009755885.1 Brachyspira sp. SAP_772
GTCCAGATATTAAAGCAACTACTAAAATGGCAGCCACTATCATTAGTATTTTTATTATCATCGGGCTTAAAGTGAATTTTTTCTTTGCTTGAGCTTCGTTTTGTTCCTCTTCTTCGCCTTCTTCTAATTCTAAGTTTTCTTCTTCTGCCATATATAATTTCCTCTCTTATAAATATTATAATATTAATAATATCATTATATAACAGTAAAATAAATAATCAACTCTTATGTTAACTTTGTTATTACTGTATCTATATTAAAAATCGGTAAACTAAGAAAATACTTAACATATTTTTTTTATAAAATGTAAAAATTATTATATTGCTTTTTTTTGCTTTAATATTATAATCAAGTAGTATTTTTAATGATAAATAAAAAGGGGTTATATTGATGAGAGTTTTATTAAAAGCTGAAGATTATGMWAAAGTKCTTCCWAGACTTGCTGCTGAAGTAATTGAAAARGAAAATATGGATAARCTTTCTATTGTAGGYATAAGAAGAAGAGGCGATTATTTAGCTGTAAGACTTAAAAAACTTATAGAAGAAAAAATAAACATAGATATWCCTATAGGTGCTATTGATATTAACCTCTATAGAGATGATTTATCTACTTTATCAGAATTCCCTGAAATTAAAGAAACTGATATACCTTTTGATATTACAGGAAAAACTATTCTTCTTGTAGATGATGTACTTTATACAGGCAGAACTATTAGAGCTGCTTTAAATGCTTTATTTGAATATGGCAGACCTCAGAGAGTTGTTTTACTTGTATTAGTTGATAGATTTGGAAGAGAGCTTCCTATA
>NZ_VYIX01000103.1 GCF_009755885.1 Brachyspira sp. SAP_772
TTTCTTATTATATATACTTAAATATTATATTAAATTATTATAATCTTGATATATAAAAAACTTTATAAAAAAGAGCTTTAAGTCAATTAAAACCTCAAAGCCCTTTTGTATTTATATTCATTATAGTTTAAATTAGATTTCCTCACCGTTCTCTATTTTAGTAAGCAAGTCAACTCTCCTAGCATGCCTTCCACCTTCATATTCAGCATCAAGCCATTCTTTTACTATCATCTTAGCTAAATCAACYCCTACCACTCTAGCACCGAAAGCTATGATGTTAGAATTRTTATGCTGTTTAGAAAGCTTAGCAGAATAAGGTTCACTGCAAACTGCMGCTCTTATGCCTTTTACTTTATTAGCAGCAAGTGAAATACCTATACCAGTTCCGCATATCAAAACTCCGCATTCGCACTCTTTACTTACAATAGCATCAGCAACCTTTTTTCCATATATTGGATAGTCTACACTTTCTGTAGTATGCGTACCATAATCAATAACAGTATGTCCTAATTCCTCTAAATATTTTATTATCTCTTTTTTTAATTCAACAGCTGAATGATCGCAGCCTATAGCAATTTTCATAATTTTATTTCCTTTTATATATATTTTCTAATATTAAAATCAATTTATAATAAACAACGTAAAATTATTTATAAACTATAAGAAAACTCTAATATAGCATAAGTTTTATTATCTTCACTATCAAACTTAAGTAAAACCTTATCATCAATTACAGCCTTCTTTACAACTATAGTATCCCCTAAAGCAGCAGGTACTCTGTATTCTATTCTTATTCTTTTAT
>NZ_VYIX01000104.1 GCF_009755885.1 Brachyspira sp. SAP_772
GAAATAAGATATTTAATTATATTAGTTCAAATCTATATTATATTTTTGAATATATTTGAGTATTAATTTATAAAAATTCAGTTCTTTTGGTTCTTTTATACCAATACCGAGTAGGTGCCTATCGGCAAAAGAACTGGGGGCTCGGKGGCTAGTCCCCGATAACAATAAAAAAATAAAAACTAAATTTTRAMAAACTTAAAAATTTTCAATATAGTTGAAACAATAATTTTCTATCAACTTTTTCCCGCCTTCGCGGTGCGGACTTCGTCAAAGTTGCAAAAAGTGCAAATAATAAAATAATACTAATTATATTATTAATATAAATTATTAAATTAAAACAAAAACAATATAAATATTTATTAATTTACTTTTGAAATARATTTTATAAATAAAAAACGCCCTTTAATAAAAGAGCGTTTATATTTAATTATTAAAAAATAAATTAATTTTCAATCCATATATCTGGTTCAAGTTTTMTATTTACTTTATTRTAATCAACTATATCTATTCCTTTGTAGTAGAATTTCAAAATTTCTTTATAGTCTTTTTTTACTTGAGCCATACCAAAAGCTCCCCACTGACACATACCAACACCATGTCCGCTTCCTTTACCAGTGATTATTATTCCATTATCAACTTTCTCTATATTAAACTGTAAAGAAGGAACTATTGCAGGAGATAATTTATTTCTGAAATCTCTTGAAGGTATATCTTTTTCATCTATTTTTATATTTAAAGCCTTTCCAGATTTAGGGTCTTTATTTACTTTTATAGAAGAGTTTTCATTAGCTTCTAAAGCAA
>NZ_VYIX01000105.1 GCF_009755885.1 Brachyspira sp. SAP_772
AAATTCTCTCTCGAATCTTCTAATTTATAATCTTTAATTGAGCTTACAAAATCATTTAATAAATTACTAAGATTAGTTATTTTATTTTCCATAGCTTTTTTTTCAAGAAGCTCTATTTTTCCTACAAATGAACTGTCAACATTATCTATACCAGAAAATGCAATATCYGATAAAATAATCTCTAACTCTTTAACAATCTCTTTCAAAATCATAAACATTAATAAGCATTAGCTGTAGTTGTCTCTGTTGTTGTATTATTAGAACCTTCTACTATTGATTTTGCTTTATCTTTAATTTTCTTGTTTGCAGAAGAGTCCGCTAATTTTTTTATAGCATCAAACATYTCTCCTGTAGGCATAGAATCACTATAAAGATTTAATACCTCAAGAGTAATATTTTCAGAATTATCATTTTGAAGYCTATAAAGTAAAAGCTCCTGAATCTCTGGCTCTGTTTTATAATTATCCAAAGCTTTAATAGCATATATTCTCACTGATTCACTATCATTTTTACAAGCTTCAACAATATCTTTTTTAATGTCCCCATAAGCACTGTACTCTGGAAGTATATAAATAACCCTCGCAGTAACTTCAGGTAAATCCTCTTTTAATATCTTCTGTAATATCTCATAATTTTCAGCACTAGGATAAGCCCCCATTGCCACTATTCCCATATATCTCACTAAAGCAGGCTCACCTGTATTTTGTGCAACATTTCTACAAATAATTTCGCCTTTAATATCTTTTGTCTCAGAAAAATATCTTAATATCTCTATCTTTGKGCTAGAGCCAATAACATC
>NZ_VYIX01000106.1 GCF_009755885.1 Brachyspira sp. SAP_772
GTAGGAAGCGTGAGTTTAAATGGTGTAAGCCCTAATACTTCTGGTTATTTTAATTCATTTGGAAGTATGACTAATGTTGACTTTTTTGCAGGAGTACAATTCTCCTACCCTCTTGGTAAYAGAGCTAATGAAGCACAATACAAAATGGCTGAAAACTCATTATACGGAATAATAGCTCAATATGATATGCTTGAAAAAGATTATAACACACAGCTTCAAGGATATATTTATAAATTTGAAACATATAAAAATTTAATGAACAGTAAAAGAACACAAATAAGAGCAATAAACTCAAGAATAGCAACTCAGCTTCAAAAACTTGACCAAGGACGTTTAGAAATAGATGATTTACTTACTTCAAGATTAGACTTAGTAGCAACGCAAACAGAACTCTTAAACTTACAATATGAGTTTATTACAACGATATTTGATTATAGAGCATTACTTGCTATGGACTACTAATAAAATTATTTTAATGAAAAACAATAGAAGTTAATATCAAGGAGAGTGACTAATATATGGAAAGAATTATAGTATTTTTTGCCAAGAAAACTATGCTTGTTAATATAATAGTAATTGCAATATTATCTGTTGGAGGATATTACTACTTCAATTTACAAAAAGAATCCATTCCATCTACAGATTTAGATATGATGTTAGTATCGGTAATATATCCAGGTGCTACTCCGCTTGACGTAGAGCAAAATGCTGTTATACCAATAGAAGAACAGTTACAGGGTATATCTGGTATAGATGAATACAATACAACCATTATTGAAAATGCAGCGATTATTATAGT
>NZ_VYIX01000107.1 GCF_009755885.1 Brachyspira sp. SAP_772
TATCAAATAAAAATCTACATATTCTTTATTTCCATCTATTATTTCATAATTATAAACATCTTGAATAAAAGGTATAATATTATCTTTAACATATTGAATGTTGTTGGAGAATATATAGAATTTAGAATGTTTATTTTTAGTATAAAAGTATTCAAAAGATTTTAAATAATAATCAATAGAAGGAATTTTAATATTAACCATATTAGCAAAATATATATAATCACCTCTTCTAATATGTATAGCTACAGATTCATTGCTATTAATATCATTTAAAATATTTATTTGTTTATCATTTAATAATTTATATAAATAATCATCAAGTAAAAAATATTTAGTAAAGTCTAGATTATAAAAATATTCTATCCATACCATTTTATGGTCTAAATATACACTTTTATTTGTATTTTTTAATTCAGATAATATCTTATCTTTACCAAAACTATGGTCTATAAAATTTTCTTTGGATTTTTGTATTTCTTCTTGAGTAGCTGCCTCAAATTTTATATTATTAAATAATTTAGTTAATATAAACTCTCTATTGTCTATACCTAAAAAATCTTTTTTATTATTATCATAAAAAGTTAAATCTAGTTTCACATTTCTATTAAATGTATCACGAATAAAAAGAGAAAAAGATAATTTAAGAATTTGATCAGTAAAACCATCACATACTTGCATTACTACTATTGAATTATTGTTACTCATTAATAGCCCTAAAATTATTAATTACATAAAATACAAAGTAATTATATATAAATAACACTATTTTTCAAGTTTTTTATTTTTTTATATGTAATAT
>NZ_VYIX01000108.1 GCF_009755885.1 Brachyspira sp. SAP_772
GGCACTTAATATAAATAATCTTGAAAAGGGTATATACAAATATATGCCTTTTACTCATTCTCTTGAAAAAATAAAATTATTTAATAATGATGATTTAGAAAATTATTATAATAATAATGTTTTCGGCGGGGGAATAGATTTAAGAAAAACTGCTTTATCTGTTTACTATGTGTATAGTATATATGAAAACACTAGAAAATATGGAGATATGGCTTTGCAGTTTGCTTTGATAGAGACTGGAGAGATTGCACAAAATATACAGCTTACTGCTGCTGCAAGCGGTATTTTAGCATGCGACATTGGAGGATTTAATAARACTTTATCTGAAGAGTTATTAAAYCTAGATGGACAGACTAATCATGTTGTGCATTTAACTTTGCTTTCAAAATAATTTTTATAAAAAATAAATAGTAGGTTTGTTAAAATGGCTAAGAAAAATATTAAACTTTATGATAATGCKAGTGTGTTTTTTAATTCTGATGATGAGATTAGATTTAGAAAAGGGATATGGAACTTTGAAGAGGCTTCTTTAGAGCTTAATGATTTGAGTGATGGTGTAAGGGAAKCTTTAATATTTATTGCTAAAGAACTTTTTGATGATAAATTAATTTCTTTTGATAATGTAGTTAAGAAATTTTCTCTTGATGAAAAAGACAGTAATTTTTTGAATGAAATTATATCTTCTCTTATAGGCAACAGATTTTTAGAGTATGATGAGAACAATATGCTTAATAGTGTTTATGAACTTATAGAGAAATATTTATATGATATGCCAGATTAAAGCAGGGTTCAAAAAA
>NZ_VYIX01000109.1 GCF_009755885.1 Brachyspira sp. SAP_772
CTATAATAGACGGGATATCTTTTAATGATATATCAGCTATAAAAGCAAAAACAACAGATATTCCCATTATAGATAGGAAAGGGTGTATTTTTAATTTTGATATAGCAAATATCATAACAGCAATACATATAACAAAAACAATTATTAATAATCCCCCAGACATATTAATATCCTCCTAATCATTTATTATTATTAGTATAATAAAAAAACTTTCAGTTTGCTTTGTATAATGAACACAAAAAATTATATATTTTTTGTATTTCTTATACAAAGAAAATATAAATTAAATGACTATATTAGTATATATAATTTTTTAAGGATTAAAGCTTGTGTATAAGATAGTAATAATACCAGATTCATTTAAGGGAAGTGCGAGCAGTTTAGAAGTTGCTGAATGTATAGAGAGAGGGGTATTAAAGGCAGTTAAAGATGCTGTTATTAAAAAGATTCCTATAGCAGACGGCGGTGAGGGTACGGTTGAGAGTGTRATTTATGCTGCGGGCGGAGAGTTTATAAAAGTTGATGTAAAAAACCCTTTRGGAAAAACTGTAAGTGCTAAGTATGGATTAATTAACAGYAGTCAGGCGGTTATAGAGATGGCTGAGGCTTCGGGTATTACTTTGGTTGATGAGAAAGAGAGAAACCCATTAAAATCTTCTACTTATGGAACGGGAGAGCTTATAAGAGATGCTATTAATAGRGGAGTTAAAGAGATACTTATTGGAATTGGGGGCAGTGCTACTAATGATTGCGGTATTGGTATGGCTAATGCTTTGGGGTATAGGTTTTTAGATGA
>NZ_VYIX01000110.1 GCF_009755885.1 Brachyspira sp. SAP_772
TAATTTTTACAACGCTTAATTATGAACAGCAAGAATAATATAAAAAATGGAATAAAATATACGGCTTTAGGTATTGAGTTTGGAAGTATAATACTTGGACTTGCTTTTGTTGGAAATTTAGCTGATAAAAAATTTAATACTTCTCCATTATTTACTATAGCTGGTATATTTTTTGGATTTATATCTGGCATATACAGACTTTATCAGCTTTCTAAAATTATAGAAAGAAATAAAAAATAGATAAAGTTTTTAAGGATTTATTTATGGATAATATAATAAATAGTTTGCTTGATACTGATTTATATAAATTYACAATGCAGCAATGTGCTTTAAGGCAATTTTCTAATGTTTGGGTAAAATATATTTTTAGAAGCAGAAATATATTAGAATGGACTAAAGAGATGCATGATGAGCTATTAAAGCAGATAAAGCATTTTTGYAATCTTTCATTCAAAAAAKATGAACTTGAATATTTAGCTTCTCTTAGATTTATAAAGAGAGATTATATAGAGTTTTTRAAATTATAYAGACCATTAGAAGAACATATTAATGCCTCTTTTGAAGATAAYAAATTAACYGTTTCTATAGAAGGTCCATGGTATCAAACTATTATTTGGGAGATACCTGTRCTTGCTATGATTAGTGAAATATATTATTACTATACTGTTTGTAAGACTAATGGAGAAGAAGCAGTTTATAAACAAGGCGAATCAAACTTAATAAAAAAGCTAGATGATAAATTACTTCCTATATATAAGGCTGAAAGCGGATTTAAATTTTCTGATTTTGGTACTAG
>NZ_VYIX01000111.1 GCF_009755885.1 Brachyspira sp. SAP_772
CATTACAGCAGGCTCTTTTGATAAATACATCTCCATAAGAACAGCCTCTTCAGGATGACCCATCTCTACTTGAAGTTTGAAAGCTTCTACAAATACATTATATATAATAGGCCAAGTTCCTTGTTCTGCCATCAAATCCAAGAAAGTTTCATCATCAAATTTTACTTCTATAGCTCCTTTTCTTGTAGCACCTATTGCTTTACATAAAGCTTTAGCATATTCCAATGCCTTTCCTGAATAATCCTGATGTACACCTACGAAAGCAGGAGAGCCTTCACCTTTTTCATAGAGTTCTCTTACACCTTTACCTATCATTCTTGGAGCAGCCATTACTATATCTAAATTTTTTGCTGGTACTATTCTTTTGAAAGTGATATTATAAGCAGATGAAAAATTTATTATGTTACCATCTTTTAAATTAGGAGCTATTTTCTCTTCATATATCTGAGGTGCTACCTCATCTGGTAAAAGCATATATATTATATCTGCTTTTTTACTAGCTTCTTCTATAGAATAAACCATAAAACCATCTTCATTAGCCTGATCATAAGATTCATCTTTTCTGCTTCCAATTATCACATTTTTTATTCCAGAATCTCTTATATTAATAGCCTGACTTCTTCCCTGATTTCCATAACCTATTATAGCTATAGTTTTCTCTTTAATTAGATTTAAATCAGCATCATTATCATAATATATTGTAGCCATTGTACTACTCCTTTATTTTTATTTTTATAACTTATCATTTGTTATATTTAATATTATATAAAAAAACTTTTGCTTTACTTTGTATA
>NZ_VYIX01000112.1 GCF_009755885.1 Brachyspira sp. SAP_772
ATAAATAATAAAGAGCTTTATAAAGAGTATATAAAAAAATATTCTGATAAKGAGTTATTAACTTTTTTGGAAGGAGATTTGAACGGAGATAATATAAATGATTTAATAATAATATATAAAGAATCTGAATACTCAAACAAATTAATTGGTATATACAAAGATTCTAATAAAATATTAATGACCKCTCCAATACCAGCACCTATAGAAAATTAYACAATCAAATTTTATAACATAGATGAAAAAGTGCCAAATGAAATTTTAGTGTCTGGTAAAAAGGGAGCTAGTATAGGTTTTKCTGTTTATAGACTTGAAAATGGAGAATTAATAAGCTTATTTGAAAACGGCATGGAAAAATGCTGCTAAATATAAATAAAAAAATATAAGGAGAAAAAAATGAAAAAAGTTGTAATTATTTTTTCTATGATTGTTTTTATCATTTCATGTAGCGGAARTGATAATRCATCTAAAGCAACAGAAACTTCTATTTCAGAAGATGTACAAGCTATAGTTGATGACTATAATTTGGAAGAGTTAAGCGATGCAGACAAAAAATACAAAATTAATTTAGGMTATTATAACTGCGAYCATATGACAGCAGCTTGTGTTGGAGAAGATACTGGAATATTTAAAGCATTGGGTTTAAATGTTACAGTTACAGGGAATGGTAATGTACCAGAGGCTATGAGTGCTGGGCAGATGGATATGGCTTATGCTGGTTTTACAACTACTTTAAATGCAGTAAAAAATAAAGTTCCTCTTTTTATAGCAGCAGAAAATCATACAGGAGGAGCTG
>NZ_VYIX01000113.1 GCF_009755885.1 Brachyspira sp. SAP_772
AATTCTTTTTACTGGGCTTGGCTATTAATACCAATAAATCAAATAGGCACACTCATAAAAACAGACYTATCAAAAAAGCATAATAGAAGCTTAAAACCTTATGTATTATTAACTACTATATTTGTGTTAATATGGATTGCTTTAATACCAACTTATAAATATTTTATAAAATATATAATGAATGCTCAAAATCTTGAATCGGTTATGAACTTGATTATGATACTTTTYCCTTTTTATATATGCTATGCATACTACACCATCATTTCAAGTTTATTATATGCAATAGGTCAAATAAAATATATGCTATTACAATCTTTTTTAGTTAATACTTTCTTTAATATTCCATATTTTATTTTATATTTAAAAGGTGTATATGAAATAACATTATTAAATATAACATTGATATTTGGCTTAGATATATTAATATCAACTGTGATAATATATATAATTTATTTCACTATGATAAGAAAATTAAAGAATAATGAAATATAATTAAAAAAGCGTAAGCATTAAAAAATACCTACGCTCTCTAAAACATTAAATAATATTATTTTAATATATCTAAAACCTGAGAAGGGAAATACCATTTAGATTCATTGTAAACAACTACACCGTCTAAAGTTTTTTTCTCTCCATTTACAATTATTATATTTCTATTTTTCATTATTTGAGCRGTTTTATCTCCAATATGCATAGTAAGTATATTACCGTCTGATGTTAATTCCACACCTGCCTTTTTTAATTCATCTTCACTCATAAATAATTTTTTTGTAGCTTCATCTAAATTTATT
>NZ_VYIX01000114.1 GCF_009755885.1 Brachyspira sp. SAP_772
AAAATGATAGGACTGAGGCGGCTAGAATAAAGTATTTTACTTATGAAGATTATTTGAAAGAGGGTGTTTTTGATTATATATATGATTTGTTTGAGAGGGAGAATGTTGCTAATGGTTCTTTAGATGCTTATTCTGAGAACTTATGCAATAGAAAGGGGAGCGAGACAGTTGATGTGCATTTTCTTAGCACTTTAGATGAGCTTAGGACGAAATTGGCTGTTGTGATAAGTAAGCTTAATAGGGAGATGAGCGAGAAAGATATAAATTATGCGGTGCAGCAGATTATTGACAGGATTATATTTTTGAGGGTGGCTGAGGATAGGAATGTTGAGAATTATGGGCTTCTTGCTTTGGCTAATCCTAAAAATAAAAATGAAGATGATTTTAAAAATTACGGTTTTAATGGGGAGAATAGTTATTATGAGAATTTGAATTATATTTTTGATAGGGCTAATGAGAAATATAATTCGGGGTTATTTGATGAAGATGCGATAGTAAGAAATTTAAATATAGATGATAAAACAATAAAAGATATTATAGATGAGCTTTATACRCCTAAGAATCCTTATCAGTTTTCAGTGATACCAGTTGAGATAATAGGTAATGCTTATGAGCAGTTTTTGGGCAAGACTATTAGTATAGATAAGAATCACAAGGCGGTTATAGAATTAAAGCATGAGGTACGCAAGGCGGGAGGAGTTTATTATACGCCTGAGTATATAGTAGATTACATAGTAGCGAATACGGTAGGGGAGGCTATAAAGGGTAAGACACCCGATGAGATAGTA
>NZ_VYIX01000115.1 GCF_009755885.1 Brachyspira sp. SAP_772
ATATTATGTTTATATAATGTCAATAGATTTTTTAGATAATTCTAACTATAATCATTAAGTATTTACAAAAACGCTTAATAGTATATAATTTTTTATACATTTTTATTGAGTTATTATTTATGAAAAAAAAAGTTATATTTTATGTATTTATTTCATTTATTGCTTCTTTAATATTATATTTTAATCTTGATAAACCGCAGACTTATGCAAATTATATAAGCATTATGAATACTAATTATATGTCTGTGAGAGATGAAGCACCGCCTGAATATTTTATTGATAATTACAAACAAAAAAAAGATAATCTTTCAAAAGTGTTTGATGAGAAAGATTTATCTGCTATCTTAAAATATAAAGCACTTATTATTTCTTATTTGGGTGAAGAAGAGATTATATTAAAYGGKGTAGAAGATAATAATATTTTTAATGTTAATATTTCTAAAAAAAATAACGGCATTATAATAAGTGAAAAAACTTCAAAGAATTTAAATGTAGRAATTGGAGAYAATGTTATATTAAAATTAATTACTAAAGATGGTCATTATAATGCTGAGGARTATGAGGTTTTAAGTATATCAGATACATTAAAATATAATTATGCTTTAGTTGATATAGATAATTTAAATAATTTTGTGAAACTTAATGATTGTGCTAGTGAAATATATGTAAAAGATAATAGTTTAGATGATAATATAGTTAAACAAATTTTTGGTGACGATTTTGTATATTATTCTTTAAATGAAAAAAYAAATAACAATAATAATTTATATTTTATTTTAGCTTATT
>NZ_VYIX01000116.1 GCF_009755885.1 Brachyspira sp. SAP_772
AACTGTCTTATGTTTTTATTATTTTTCAATTCAGATTGATTAACCTGACCAGAAATAAATAATGATGGTATACTATCATAGTAACTACTTGCTATACCACCAATCATATTAATTGCACCAGGACCAGATATTCCCATAGCAACAGCTGGCTTATTAGTAACACTAGAATATCCTACACAAGCAAAAGAGGCAGATTGTTCATGTTTCATAGGTATAACTTTAATTTTTCCATTTTTATAAAATGAATTACTTAAATGTAAACTCATACCTCCAACCATTTCATAAACATATTCTATACCTTTAGAAATTAAAAAATTTGCTATATAATCTGATACTTTTATATTCATATATATCCTTTTTTAATTACTATTCAAAAAACTAAAAACAATTCTTTCTATATAGTCTATCATTTCATCATTAATACCAGGATAAACGCCAATCCAAAAGTATTATTTATATAATAATGAATGTAAACATCATATTAACAACCTATAATAATTATTATGTATATAAATTATATAGTAATTACATAATAAACGCAAATATTATATTTAAATTATTGTATATATATACATAATTATTTTATTTTAAATATTAAAGTACTTAATTATATTATTTATGAAATATGTAAATTATAAAAAATAATAATTTTTAAATAAATATTCTATTTACAATAACATAATAATTATTATAGGATATATTAGGTGAATATAATATTAGTTGGATCAACTGGATATTTAGGTAATAAATTATTGAAAAAGTTACTAGAAGATAACAAAAATAATG
>NZ_VYIX01000117.1 GCF_009755885.1 Brachyspira sp. SAP_772
GGTGCTATGTTGGAATATTATCAAATAGCTGATATGTACAATCAAGAAGTAAGCGATGAGGAAGCTAAAAAATATTTAGATGAGATAAAAGGTTTCTTTAACTGTGATGATGTTAATGAAGAACAAATTAAGAGAGTTGCAAAATTATGCGTATCTATAAAGAAATTTGTTGATTCTAATCATATAGATGCTTTAGCAGTAAGATGCTGGCCTGAATATGCTCAAAGTTATGGTATAGCYCCATGTGCTGCTATGTCTATAATAGCTAAAGAAAAATATCTTTTAGCTTGYGAAGGYGATGCTATGTTGGCTTTAAGCATGTTAGCTTGTAAGGCTCTTGATATAGAAACTCCTTATTCTGCTGACTTCTCTCAAGTTGATTTTGAAGAGGATACTGCTTTATTATGGCACTGCGGAGTAGCTCCATGCAATCTTACTAACAAAAAATGTACTCCTACTTTAGATACATATTTTGCAGGCGGAAAAGGTGTTACTACAGGATTTGTATTAAAAGAGGGTGATTTCAATATTGTTCGTATAGACAGTGCCTTAGGTAAAACTAGAATATTTGCTGAAAAAGGTAAGGCTGTATATATGGATAAACTTCTTAAAGGTACTTATGCAAAAGGCAAATTTGATAAGGGTGTTAAGGCTGTATATGACACTTTATTAGATAATGGTTTTGCTCACCATGTTGTTATGGTATATGGGGATTATATAGAGAAATTTAGATTGTTATGCAAAATCAAAGGTTGGGAGTGGATTGAAGCATGAGTAAAGCATAA
>NZ_VYIX01000118.1 GCF_009755885.1 Brachyspira sp. SAP_772
ATATTCTTTTTACCGCTTCTAATTGACAGTGCTGGAAATGCCGGAGCTCAATCTTCCACGCTCATAATAAGAAGTTTATCGCTTGGAGATGTAAAAAAAAGCGACTGGCTCTTTATGTTTTTTAAAGAGATTGCTATATCTTCTATACTTGGTATTACTATGAGTTTAGCTGTTTCGCTTCTTGCTATATTTAGAGGAGGATTAATGATAGCYTTGGTGGTATCATTATCTATGATATGCGTTGTAGTGATAGGAAGYCTTATAGGGTTATGTTTGCCTTTTATATTTGTTAAATTAAAAAAAGACCCTACTACAAGCAGCGTGCCTTTAGTAACTTCTATTTGTGATATTACAGGTACTTCTATATATTTATTATTAGCAAGCATTATACTCACAAAAATTAATATATAAATACTATATCAAAATAATTWAAAAAATAAAAAACGAATGTAATATTAAACTATTCCGATAATAATTAAAACTATTTCAGGAATTTTAATTATGAAAAAATATATAGTTTTAATATTTATATTTGCTGTATGCACTATATATGCAAACAATTATGAGAGTATGATAAAATCAATGCAATTAGAAAATATAGAAGAATTATCTATATCAGATGAAAACTCAACTATTACATTCAATCAATTAGCAGAATATTATGCAAGCATAGTAACAGACAAAAATGCAACCCCTGAACAATTAGACTTTATAGGAAATATCATTAAAATCTGGACCGATACTAACAACAAAAACTTCTCCAAAGAAGAAATATTTACTAAA
>NZ_VYIX01000119.1 GCF_009755885.1 Brachyspira sp. SAP_772
ATTGCATAATTTACTTCTAATGCCTCTTTATAATTTTCTTCTTTTATTGTATTAACTGAGAATATTTCAGGTACATTTTCTGTTACAGTTTTTGCATCTATTAGAGCAATATAGAATGTAAGTTCATCATTTTGTTTTACTTCTTCATCATGATTGCCGCAAGAGCATTGATGATTTTCTCCATGGCTGCAAGAGCATTGATGTTCTTCTTCATGGTGATGTCCGCATGAGCATTGATGTTCTTCTTCGTGATTATGTGAGCATTCATGTCCTTCACAAGAGCAATCGCTATCGCATTCATCATCACACTCATCATCATATTCTTYTATATATTCTGCTTTTAATATTACTTCCCATTTTGAGTTTTCTCTTATATAATTTTCTTTTTCTACCTCTTTTAATTCTGTAACTATAAAGCTATTTTCCTCTGCTAAAATTTCTTTAAGCTCATCTATAGTTACATTATGGTCATATTCTTTAGAAAATACAGCCGCCATCCAAGATTCTAATCTATGYTCCTTGTTTGAAAATACATTATATAGTTTTTCATTATAATCCATACTTTATTAACCTCTTAAAAATAATTAGTATATGATAAAATAAAAAATATTTTTTTGCAATTTATGAAAATATTATTATTTTTATTTTTTCTTTACAGGTTGATATTATAATTATATTATGTTATTATTATAAAAAAAGAATAAAAATAGGTACTATGGATATGGCATGAAAATAATATCTGGGAGATTTATCTCAAAATCTGAATTACGTAATAAGATACTT
>NZ_VYIX01000120.1 GCF_009755885.1 Brachyspira sp. SAP_772
GCTATGGAATGATTAATATGATAAAAAATATTATATTAATTTTCACATTTATATTATCAATTTCTTGCAGCAGAAATAATAATACAACTACAGTTAATGAAATAGAACCTAATGATAATGAAGAGTATGCTCAGTTTATAGAATCGGATATAAGCTTAAAAGGAAGTTTTAATATTGATGATATAGATTATTATCATATTAAGCCTACTAATGGTTTTATAATGAACTTTGGACTTTATGCTAATAATGATTCTAATATTGTATTAGAGTTTTATAATAAAGAAAATAGAGATATTGTTTTTAGAGTAGAAACTAAAAATGCTAAAAATTATTTTGGAAATATAGAATTAAAAAATATTTTATTAAATGAAAAAGAATATTTATTAAAATTAACTTCTGAAGATAATATTGACTATAACCTAAAACTAAATTTTTCTGATGATTATAAATATAAAAACGGCAATGAATATAATGATAATATTTTATATGCTGAAGAGATAGAATATCCAAATCAAAAAATAAACGGCTTTTTTATTAAGAAAGATTTAGTTTTAGATGAAAAGATTAAACCATATTTAAAAAATTATAATATAATAGATATAGACTTTTACAGAATAAAAAACAAAACAGATATAGATTCTTATATAAATATTATACTAGAATATAAAGAAGATATAGAGATTATACTTTTTGATGAAAATTACAACTATATAAGAAAAGCCGTAAACAGAATTGACAATATAAACTTTAGCAAAAATAGCGAATATTATATAGCATTA
>NZ_VYIX01000121.1 GCF_009755885.1 Brachyspira sp. SAP_772
GATTATCACTATTGCCGACTATAAAAAATAGTACATACAATATAAAGGACTRTAMAAAATGAAAAAAATAGTGATAATYGCGAGCTTAMTAGTAATTGGATTAAGCGGAAATTTGATGGCAAARACWGGTTTTGAAGTAAATGTTCTTCTTCCTTTTGGATTTAGTTTGGGTACTTATACTGGTACTGATGCTTCAAAATATACTAARGCTGATGCTGGTTTTGAATTTGGAATACATGTTATACCTGGATATTATTTTGGAATCAGCAATATAGGTTTAGGAATTGGTTTTGATATTGGGTATCAGAAAGATGTATTTGCTTTTGGATTAAAATCTCAAAGCGGAAGATATGGAGCTTCTTTTGATAGTTTTAATTTAGGATTATTGCCTAGAATTGATATTGGATTTGTATCTTTAGGAGTTGGAGGAGGATTCAAGTTTCCTATAGCAGGTCTTATGTATCAAAGAGATGGTGCTGACGGCATAGGTCAGGCGAGTATGTATGATACAAAGAATATTTATAAAGAGTTTAATAAGCCTTTTATACCTTATGTAAAAGTTATGCTYGATTTTATATTACCGCTTAATTTAACAGCAGGTATTTATATTGCTTATGATATACCATTTATGGAAAGTAAAAGTCATAATTTCAAACTTTCTAGTGTAGATTTGGGAGCACAATTAGGTGTGAGATTCTAAAAAAKAGTAAAAAATAAAAAGAGCTTATAGAAATACTATAGGCTCTTTTTTATTTATCATTTATTTATTATA
>NZ_VYIX01000122.1 GCF_009755885.1 Brachyspira sp. SAP_772
CTTTAACTATATTAGCAGCAACTTTCTCCATAATAGATAAAAACTCATCAGTATTAAGGAAAGAAGTTTCAATATCAACTTGAGTAAACTCAGGCTGTCTGTCAGCTCTTAAGTCCTCATCGCGGAAACATTTAGCAACTTGATAATATCTCTCAAAACCGCCAATCATAAGTATTTGCTTRAATATTTGAGGAGACTGAGGCAATGCGTAAAAATCTCCAGCATTTAATCTTGAAGGAACAAGGAAGTCTCTAGCACCTTCAGGAGTACTTTTGTTTAATATAGGAGTTTCAACATCTATAAAACCATTGTCAGCTAAATGTTTTCTAAAAGCATTAGTAATTTCAAATCTTTTATATAGGTTGTTGAATACTTTAGTTCTTCTTAAGTCTAAATATCTGTATTTTAATCTTATATCTTCACCAGTATCAATATCATCTTCAAGTAAGAAAGGAGGAGTTTCAGAAGTATTAAGAAGTTCCATTTTCTCAACCATAACTTCTATTTCACCAGTAGGAATTTTAGGGTTAATCATCTCTTCGCTTCTTGCTCTTACTTTACCTTCAACACTTATAACATATTCGCTTCTTAAATCTTGAGCGTTATTATGTGCTTCTTTGCTTATCTCAGGATTGAATACTATTTGTACAAAACCTGTTCTATCTCTTAAATCTACAAATATTACTCCGCCATGGTCTCTTCTTCTTAAGACCCAACCAGCTAATTTAACTTCTTTACCAATATCATTTTTTGTTAAAATTCCATTATAGGT
>NZ_VYIX01000123.1 GCF_009755885.1 Brachyspira sp. SAP_772
AGGTAAAAATGTACATTTAATTGCAATAAAAACAGCAACATAAGCACCTATAATAAATTGACCAGGTGCTCCTATATTAAAAAGACCATTCTTAAAAGCAAATCCAACAGAAAGACCTGTTAATATTAAAGGAGTAGCYGTATATATAACCTGCCCTATTCCTCTCATGCCTCCAGAAAAACCTCCAGAAAGTATAGTTATAAAAGCAGGAAAAGCATCTCTTACATTACTAACTAGAAGTATTATAAGACCTAAAAGTAAACCTATAATAATAGCAAGAAAAGATGAAAATACATTTACAAATCCATCTTTCTCTAAAAAACTCGCAAATTTATCTTTTAAATTACTGCTCATTAAGCACTCCTTTTAGAACCAGCCATATATAAGCCTAACTCATTAATAGTAATATCTTTATTTAACATATTAGCTACAATTTCACCTTCATATATAACAAGTATTCTGTCACTTAAATTCATAACCTCATCAAGCTCTAACGATACAAGAAGAACAGCCTTTCCGCTATCTCTCTGTGCAATTAATTCTTTATGTATATATTCAATAGCCCCAACATCTAATCCCCTAGTAGGCTGAACAGCTATAAGTAAATCAGGATTTCTATCTATCTCTCTCGCTATTATTACTTTCTGCTGATTTCCTCCAGACATGCTCCTTGCAAAAGTTTTAGCACCCTCTGCACTTCTTATATCAAACCTTTTTATAAGTCCATTAGCATAATCTTCAATTTCTTTAAATTTTAAAAATCCCTTATTT
>NZ_VYIX01000124.1 GCF_009755885.1 Brachyspira sp. SAP_772
TAGAAGATAATCTAATGAATGTTATGGTTTATTCTAAAGTAAGCTCAAGTTCTAATAGTGATGCTTCAGATGTTATAGCCAACTTAGTAAGATATAGTAAAGCAGAATGTATAGTTGCTATAGGAGGATTTAAAGTTCAAAATATAGCTAAAGGTGCTTCTGTTGTAGTTACTAACAGCGGTGAAGCTTCAGATTATGTGGCTGGTCAAACTGTATATCATAAGCCATTCCCATTAATAAGCGTGCCTACTATACTTGGTTCTTTATCAGAAATTACTACTGGAATGTATTTGGTAGATAAATATGATGGAATATGCAAAGAATCTACTGATAAAAATATATATGCAAGYGATTGTATAATAGACCCTGCATTATATACAACAGTGCCTGTAAAATATTCTATAAGCAGTGCTTTGAGTGTATTTGCTATGGCTTTTGAYTTGTATATGAGCACTACTTTAAATGAAATTAATGCTCCTATTATTAAAAATGCTATGAGATTAAGCATTAAAGGTTTAGGAAAACTTATATTAGACAGCTCAAATGTAGACAATATATCAAATATAGCTATGGCTAATATGATGTGTGCTATGGCTAGTTCTAATGCTAGTCTTGGAGCTTCAAGGGCTTTATCTATTGCTATTAATAATATGTATAATGTTAATAAATCTATCATTTCATCAATGCTTCTTCCGCATATTATGGAATATTATATACCTGTTGTACCTGATAAAGATTCAATTCTTGCCCATTACATTAACGTACTTAAC
>NZ_VYIX01000125.1 GCF_009755885.1 Brachyspira sp. SAP_772
TCAAAATATTCTTCATCTACTTTTGGCATTTTGGTTTTTTTGTGTTCACCTCATTAAATATAGTTAATAAAAACGACATACATGTCATTTTTATTCGGAAACTAATATTAATACAATTAAAAATAATGTCAATAGCCGAAAATAAAAAAATAGTTATTTATTTTATCTTTACATATGTTTTATTATAAAAATGATGTTTTTAGTATTTAGAAATATTTTTGTTTTTTATTAGCATCATAGAATATATTAGTTTATTTGTTGTTGATTTTTGTGTTTTTAATAATTTTTATTTGTGGTGTAGGATATATAGTATTTTATATAAGCAGTTAATTTATATAATATTTAAAAACTTTTCAAATAAAAAATATAAGAATATTTTAAAATTTATATTATACGAAAATAAAAAAATAAGCATTATTATTYAAATAATGCTTAATATATTTTATTTTTATAAAAGTGTAATTTAATATTATATAAAATTTTTATTTACTAGAAGATTTTGTCTCCCAAGGAAATAATAGCCAATCATCATGATTTATACTTCTATATATATATTTTGGTCTTATTTTGCTAGTATGCTCTCTAATAAATAAAGTAGCTATATCAAATTTCTGRTCATCAAAATATTTTAAAGTTTCACCTGTATCAGAKATATCATCTACAATTAAAACAGACTTATCTTTTACCTTTAATCTCCACACCTCTTCCAGATTAAGAACCATAGGCACTTTTAATCTATGAGCAAGCATAACAGCAGAAACTAATCCTC
>NZ_VYIX01000126.1 GCF_009755885.1 Brachyspira sp. SAP_772
TATATGTATATGAAAGATTATAATAATATGCTTAGAGTAGCAAGAGATGGTATTATAGTTAATAGATTTTYTCATAAGCTTTATTTTCAAAAGGGGTATGCTTTATATAAATTGGGTAAAACTAATGAGGCTATTGAACCTGTAAGGCATTCTCTTATATTAAATCCTGATGATGCTTATATGAACAATTTTTTAGGTTTGTTATATCTTTATACTGAAGATTATAAATTAGCTGAAGCATCTTTCTTAAAGGCTAATATATATAGTACTAATAATATTGTATATATGATTAATTTGGCTGCTACTTATGAGAGAGATAAAAATTATGTATCTGCTCTAAAGATTTATGAAGATGTTTATAATATAGATAAAACTTATAGAAATGTKGCTGAATCTATAAATAGAGTTAAAAATTATTTAGGATATACAAACGAAGATATTAAAGTTGTTAATACTGTTGAAACTGCTCATAATGAGGATACAGAAGTTAATTTAATAAAYCCTATTGAAAATACAAATCAAACTGTTATTACTAATAATATATATACAAATRATATCATTAATACTAATAGTACAGTAAATACTAATGATACTAATTCAAGTACTACGAATCAATAATATTTATGAAAGAGATTATAGACATATTAAATGAATATTCAAATAAAAAAAATAGTAATTTATATTCATATTTAAAAATTGCTAATAAGTGGAATATAATTATGGGAGATGTTTTATCTAARATATGCTATCCTTCATTTTTTAGAAAT
>NZ_VYIX01000127.1 GCF_009755885.1 Brachyspira sp. SAP_772
ATTGGTCTGTTAAACCTTCAAAAACATCAAGCCTAAGTATGCACACATCAGAAGCTTCTATTGCTTTTATTGCTCTGTTTACACTGTAGTATTCACCATCTGTATTCACATTCTTCTTTTTTCTTATACCAGCAGTATCTACCAGCCAACTATCATCACCTTTAACGTTAAATGTTTCATCTATAGAATCCCTAGTAGTGCCTGCAATATTTGAAACAATGCTTCTGTCTTTTCCAATYAATGTATTTAATAAAGTAGATTTCCCAGCATTTGGTTTTCCTACTATAGCTATATTTATAATTTTCTTTTTTGCTATATATTCATCAAGTCTGTATTGCTTTTTGCTYTCTTTACTTGCATCTTCATTATAGTCTTCGTCATACTCTTCATCAAAATCATCTTCTTCAAAWAACTCTTCATCATTAACAACAACATTATCTTCTTTATTATTTTCTTGAGTAGCCTCCCTCTCAGCTTCTAAATCAATTCCTATTCTTTCAAAAACTTCAAGTATTTTTTCTCTCAAATCATCAATRCCATTATTATGTTCAGCACTTATAGCAACAATATCTTTTATACCAAGAGAGTAAAATTCATTAATTAAATTGTTATGAGAATCAGAATCTATCTTATTTATAACAAGTATAATAGGTTTATTTAATTTTCTTATAGTGTTAATAAAATGCCTATCATCTGGGTGAGTTTGATGA
Organism: Brachyspira sp. SAP_772; assembly: GCF_009755885.1. Lineage (NCBI taxonomy): Bacteria > Pseudomonadati > Spirochaetota > Spirochaetia > Brachyspirales > Brachyspiraceae > Brachyspira > Brachyspira sp. SAP_772. The sequence continues at coordinate 711 of NZ_VYIX01000127.1, forward strand.
GCATCTACTACAAAYAAAAGTAAGTGAGCCTCATCTGTAGCAGTCTTTAATGCTTTT
>NZ_VYIX01000128.1 GCF_009755885.1 Brachyspira sp. SAP_772
TATCATTCTCAGCAGCAGCATATAAAAATTGTATCTCTCTAGAGGAAGCTTCTTTTATTAAATCTGCTATTTCTTTTACATAATTATTTCTTTTATATGCAATATCTAATGCAGTTTTTGAAGATTCATTTTTTAATGTTAAATCAGGTTTATATTTAAGAAGAAGTTCAACAATATCTCTATTTTTTTCTTCTACTGCATACATTAGAGGCGTTTCTTTTCTATGGTCTGATAAATTTATGTCGGCATTATGCTCTAACAATATTTTTACTATATCATAAGAATCAGCATCACAGGCTAATATTAAAGGAGTTTTTTTAAATTCATCTTGCACATTTATATTAGCATTATACTCAAGAAGAAGTTTAACTCCTTCAATATTTCTTCGTTCACATGCATTAAGCAAKGCGGTATTCCCATTATAATTATTTGTTAATTCCGTATCAGCACCGTTTTCTAATAAAGTCCTCATAAAATCTTTTTTTTCTTCATCGTAAGAAGCAAGCATCAATGCCGTAGAGCCTTTGCTATTTTGAGCATTTATATCTGCACCATATTCTAATAATAATTTTATTATTTCTATACTAGGGTTGTTTTCTATAGAAATATAATATATAAACGCTGTTTCGCCTCTTTGATTTTTATAATTAGGGTCATAGCCGTTTTCAAGTAATATTCTCACTATTTCAGTATAATGTTGACTGCAAGCTATCATCAATGTCGTTAAATAATTTTTTTCTAATTTAGTCTCTATATACATATCAGCT
>NZ_VYIX01000129.1 GCF_009755885.1 Brachyspira sp. SAP_772
GAAGTTGTAGATGATAGTTTTAATGCTAGGGCTTCTGCTACTTTTAGAGAATATATATATGTAGTTCAAAATAGTGATATATCAGTTCCTTTTTATGAGAGRTATTCTTGGTTTTATAGAAAGAACATCATAAACGAAAAACTTATAAATGAATATGCTAAATATCTTGTAGGAGAGCATAATTTTACATCTTTTTGCTCTACTGAAGATGAGAATGATTCTAAGTTTAGRTATATTGAGAGAGTGCGTGCTATAAGAAAGAAAGATACTATATATTTTATTATAAGGGGKAATGCTTTTTTGCATAATATGGTTCGCATTATAGTTGGTACATTGGTTGAGGGGCAAAGAAAGAATATGCCTGTTAATTTTATAGAAGAGATACTAAGAAAAGAGGATAGAACTCTTGCTTTTGTTACTGCTCCTGCTCATGGACTTTATTTTAGAAGGGCTTTTTTTAAATAGAAAATATATATAAATAATATTATTTTTTAAGGAGATTTTTTATGATAGTAGTAATGAAACMAAATGCCAAAGAAGAGCATGTAGAAAGTATTATAGAAAGACTAAAAAATGCAGGACTCGGAATACATAAAAGTGTTGGTGTGGATTATACAGTAATAGGAATGGTTGGGGATACTTCCAAGATAGATAGAGATTTAATAGCATCTTTACCTGGAGTATCAAAAGTATTAAAAGTACAAGAGCCATTTAAAAGAGCAAATAGAGTATTTAAAAAAGAAGATACTATAGTAGATGTGTCTGG
>NZ_VYIX01000130.1 GCF_009755885.1 Brachyspira sp. SAP_772
TCTATCTATCTATATAGCTTTCAGCTCTCAATTTGTATATTCTAGCAAGTAAAGCATATCCGCTTCCATCATCAGGAAGAAGTGAAATATAATTTAGAGCATATTTCTGAGCCTTAGCAAAATCTCTAAAATAATWTAATGCTACAACAGAAGCCCTATAATTAGCAGCAGCCTGATTTTTATTAATGCTAATAATATTCTCATAACCATCTAATGCTTCACGATTATTTCCTGTTATCTCATTTATATAAGATATTTGATACAAATAGTCAAGATTATCACCATTAATTAAAACAGCCTTATTAGCATATCTCATAGCAGCAGCATTATTTCCAAGTTTAATATTTAATTTTGATAATGCATAAAAATCTCTATCAGATTCATATTCCTTATTTAAATTAAATAAAGATAAAGGATAAGAGCTAACATTAACAATACTGTCTACCTTCCAAAGCAAATCTACATCCATATATTTAGAAGCTCTGTCAAAAGCATTAATTGAATATCCATACAATCTGCTCTTGCTGTAGATTCTTCCTAAAATAGCATCTTTTGCCCCAGCAACATTAACATACTTAAAAATATTATAAGTCATATCATAAGCACTGCTGTCATACTCATATGCCAATGATTCTGCTAAGGCAATAACATTGTTCATATAAGCAGGAGCAATTTTTAAAACCTCTCTTCTAACATCAGAAAACTTAACATACCCATTAATATTATTATAATTGCCCATAGAAGCTAAATAAGAATCAATAT
>NZ_VYIX01000131.1 GCF_009755885.1 Brachyspira sp. SAP_772
TGTTATACCTATAGCAGATATTATACCAGAGTTTAAAAATTATAATATGATTAATTTTATAGAAAATTGTAATAAAGAAATACTAAATAAATTAGAAAAAGAAATAGATACTTTCAAGCAAACTTATTCAATAGAAAAACTTCAATTGCTTTCACCTATCACAAARCCTATACATGATATAATATGCGTAGGAGTAAATTATCAAGACCATATTAACGAAGTAAAAAATAATATTAATGATGTACAAAACACAAAACCTGTATATTTCTCTAAAAGAGCTATTTATATAATAGGACATAATCATAATATAAATGCAAGATTAGATTTAGATGAAGCATTAGACTATGAAGCAGAGTTAGCAATTRTAATAGGKAAAAAAGCAAAAGATATAAAAATAGAAGAAGTAAATGAATATATATTCGGATATAGTATTTTTAATGATATATCTTCAAGAAAAATACAAAAAGAACATTCTCAGTGGTATAAAGGAAAAAGTTTAGATACTTACAGTTCAATGGGGCCATGCATARTATATAAAGATGATATAAAAGATGTAAATAACTTAAATATAAAATCAACTCTAAACGAYGAAAYAAGACAAAACTCAAATACAAAACATATGATACATAATATATATGAATTAGTAAGCGATATATCTAAAGGAATGACATTAGAACCAGGAGATATAATAGCAACCGGCACACCTTCTGGAGTTGGTATGGGATTTAACCCTCCTAAATATATGAAAAATGGTGATAAAAT
>NZ_VYIX01000132.1 GCF_009755885.1 Brachyspira sp. SAP_772
GAAGAGCCTTATTTAAATTTGATGACAGATTTTGGAGAGGGTATAAGTTTAGGTTCTTTAATGGCTGTAGGGGCAATTTCTTTAAATAACAGTGCTTCAGATGCTATTACTATTTACTCGCCTCTAAATGCTATTTATGAAATATTTGGTCTTGAGTATGGTAATGCTCATAATTTGCTCGTATATTTAAAAGATTATAAAAAGGCAACTGAAATAAAAAATAATCTTAATCAATATTTTAATGAAAATAATCTTAACTATGAGGCTAAAGATTGGAAGGATTTGAATGCATTTTTACTTTCTGTAATAGAGATGAATACTAATAATTATTTAATAGCYTTATTTATATTAAGCATATTAGTATTTGTTTCGGTTATGCARATGCTTACAACAAATTTTTTAGAGCGTTTAAATGARTTTGGTACWATGCGTGCATTAGGAATAAATATAAAAAATGTAACTTTGCTTTTATTTTTGGAAATTATTATAATGGCAGTATTAAGTTCTCTTATTTCAATAATTATTTCTTACGGKGCTGCTAGTATATTAAATGCTTCAAACTTTATAATGAAATTTCCTGGTGCTACTGACGGTTATCCTTTAAGCTTATTACTAACATTTAAAGATACTGTTTTAATATTTGCATGGGTGTTATCTGTATCAATATTAGCAGGTATTTATCCAATAATAAAGGTTATTAAMATGCCTATAATAGAGGTAATAAAATATGTGTAACAAAATAATTAAAATTTTATTTAT
>NZ_VYIX01000133.1 GCF_009755885.1 Brachyspira sp. SAP_772
GCTCGGAAGAGCTTCGTGTATGGTAAGAGTGAAGGCCATTCTAAAGATCCCAGTGCTATCCCTTTAGATAAAAATACAAGCAACAAAATAAATACTTTTGAAACAACAAAATATAAAAGACTAAATGATGATAACAAAATAAAATGCTTTGATGATTGTTTAAGAAATACTTCCTCTTCTCTTTTAAGCTATAAAAATCATTTTGAAAGTTTAGTTGCATATTTATCAAAGAATATAGATTTTTTCACCCTCACAAAAGAATCAGCAAAAATAGAAAATGTAAATATATATAATATGCAAAAATCTTCTAATAAACAATTAAAAGATTTTAAATATATAAAAGAAAAACAAAACAAAGAACTATTAAAAAATAAATTRGAATCATTAATAAAAAATATTAACTCTAATAATTTTAATAATTTTTCTGATGATATAAATGATATATTAAATATGATTTCTCCATGGCATAGAGATTCATTTATAGAAGAAAAAATAAAATACGATGAATTAAAAGARTATATAAATAAATGGTATAATGATATATCTATTTTTTTAGATTAAAWATATTTTCTTGCAAACTCTCTGCAAATAAACCTACATGATAACCGTCGCAAACTCTATGATTAACCTGTATAGCAATAGGCATTAATATTTTATTAGAATCATTAAAATATTTTCCTATAGTRAATATYGGAGGCAAATAATCAAAACAATTATTRATRTTTAAATTAAAACCMTCAAAAGAKACCCAAGGGATAG
>NZ_VYIX01000134.1 GCF_009755885.1 Brachyspira sp. SAP_772
AAAAGCATAAAAGCATCTGGATATAATATTGGATTATCTAATAATTTTATTCTTTTAGAGTATAGGTTAAATATTATTTTAAATATATTTATGCAATTTTTATAATTTTTTAAATACTCATATGATATTCTTTGAAATACAAGTAGTTTTAATATAGGGTCTAAATCTAAGTTATCCAGATAATCAATATCTTTATTATAATCTTCTGTTATATATACTTCTTTGCCTTCGATAGAGCTTACTATTTCTGATAAAACTTTATTATCATAATTTTTGTTTATATATTTATTTATAAGATAAAAGTCWGCATGTTTTGAATTGTATTCGTTTATCATGTTGTTTGATAAAGCTTCTACATTTTTATAGCTGTAATTTTTATTTACTATAGAAGATAGTATGCTAAGTAAATATTCAGAGTTTTTTAGAGATACACARCATATTCTAAAATGTAGAAATACATTCCAAGTTTTAGCAAGTTCTTTTAARATATTTATATTATCAAAAATTTCTATATTAAAGTTTCTATTCATAGCAATACATTTTAACATAAAAATTTATTAAATCAATTTTTTATATACTATTTTAGTACTATAATTCTATATTTTTTATTGAAGTTTTTTATTAATTGTTTATAATTCTCTAATTTGAAATAAGGTTTTAGTTTATGAATAGAAAAATAACAATAGCAAATGCTGAGATTCCTTCAAGATTTTTTTTAGCACCTATGGCAGGTTATACTGATTATGTATTTAGAAGAC
>NZ_VYIX01000135.1 GCF_009755885.1 Brachyspira sp. SAP_772
GAATGTTTTTTGCTATATCATAAATACCTTTATAATATATTTCCCATCCTCTGTATGGATTCATAAGTCTGTTAGGCATTTCATAAGGCTCGAAGAAGTTTTCAGGCATTAAAGTATCTGATTTAAACTCTGTCTCTCTTGCCTTCACTCTTCTAGGCTGATAGTAATTTATTCCAAGCAAAGTTATAGTATTTTCTTTTAATAATTCTTTGTCGCCTTGTTCGCATATAGGAGTAAGGTTATTTTCTTTTACGAATTTTACTAAATCTTCTGGAAACTCTCCTTTAGCAGCAGGGTCTAAAAAACTTCTATTAAACAACAAATCGCATATATGTGAAGCTTTTAAATCTTCTTTATTGTTTTCATCTCTAGGGTAAGAAGGAGTTAAGTTTAATATTATTCCTATATCTCCAGTTTTTCCAGATTCTTTAAACGCTTTTACAGCCTTTGCACTAGCCAAGTTCATATTATAAGCTACTTGAATAGCCCTTTTAAATGATACAACTTCAGGATAATGAAACTTATACAAATATCCTCCCTCAGCAACAACTATAGGYTCATTGAATGTAAACCATTTTTTTACTTTATCTCCATATAGTTCAAACATTTTAGAAGCATATTTAGCATAAAGTTCAACAACTTCTCTATTTTCAAATCCGCCAATCTCTTGAAGTTTTAAAGGCATATCAAAATGATACAAACACATTATAGGCTCTATATCATTTTTTATAAGTTCATCTATAACATTATTATAAA
>NZ_VYIX01000136.1 GCF_009755885.1 Brachyspira sp. SAP_772
AATGGAATAAATTTTTGGGTTATTCTTGGTCTGGCAAGATAAGATATAAAATGGAATAAATTTTTGGGTTATTCTTGGTCTGGCAAGATAAGATATAAAACCCATATGCCTGTAAATTAAAACAAAATAATAGAGAACTTATAATATATATAGGTTCTCTTTTTTTATATAAATAATATTAAACATTTACTTGATTATATGCTTTTTATATAATATACTTTAAACATATAATATTAAAATTAGAAAAACAAATTAGAGGTRTAATAACTTATGGAAAAAAATGTACAAGATAGAATTAATTCTTGGCTTAATGGTCCTTATGATGAAGAGACAAAAAAAGAGATTAAGGCATTATTAGATTCTGGTAATGAAAAAGAATTAACAGATGCTTTTTATAGAGATTTAGAGTTTGGTACAGGCGGACTTAGAGGGATAATGGGTGTTGGTACTAACAGAATGAATAAATATACTGTTGGTGTTGCTACTCAAGGTTTAGCTAACTATATACTTAAACAAGGCGGAAGTGATTATAAAGTTGCTATAGGCTATGATTCAAGAAATAATTCTGATGTATTTTCAAAGGCTGCTGCYGAGATACTTTCTTCAAATGGTATAAGCGTTTATTTGTATGATGATATTCATCCTATATCATTACTCTCTTATGCTGTTAGAAGTTTAGGCTGTATTGCCGGAGTAGTTGTTACTGCTAGTCATAACCCTAAAGAATATAATGGTTATAAAGTATATTGGA
>NZ_VYIX01000137.1 GCF_009755885.1 Brachyspira sp. SAP_772
AAGAAAGTAAGCTTTATAAATGATTATAAGGTTGTAATACAAGATAAATCGAGAGAAGTTGATAATAAAGTTTTAAAATATATATATTTGGAATATTTGCTTCTTAAAAGAGATRTAAAAAAATTAGTGCAGATTGATAATATAATTAATTTACTTGATAAAGATTCATTTATAGAGTTTATTAAAAATGTTTATGATGAAAATAATAAAGAAACAGCCGCTTTTATTTATGGAATATATGGAGGCGATGATGCTCTGTATAATATATATAAAAAAGAACAAGATACAAAACTTTCTCTTTTAATAATTAAATTAAATAGTGAAAGTAAGTATGCACTTAGGTTATTGTATAAAATATATACAAGCACAAAAAAATCTGAAGTTCGTTATGAAGCTGATAAATTGATTGACGAAGTGATGGAAAAAATGGATATTGACTATRATGARTTYCAATTAAGATTCTCTTCAAATCTATTATTTAATTCTGAAGGAGAGATTCTTTTAAATAAGGATTATAAATTAATTTTGAATAGTGATTATTCTTTAAGCTTGTTTGATATAAAAAATAATAAAGAATTAAAAAAGATTCCTCAAAACTTTGATGAGAATTTAAAAGAAGAGATAAAAAGTTTAAGAAAAGAAGTTGCTGACTTTATAAAAAATACTTCTCATATTTTAAGTGTTTTATTAATAGAAGGCAGAACATACAGTTATGATTTTTATAAAGATGTTTTTGTTGATAATACAAT
>NZ_VYIX01000138.1 GCF_009755885.1 Brachyspira sp. SAP_772
TTGCAAATATCATTGAAGGAATAGAAAATACTGCTAATCTTTATGGATATCATATTATACTTTCTCAGTTCAAAGAAAATAAAGATATATCAAATTTTAAAGATATAACAAATATAGGAGTATCAGGATATATTATAATACCATCTGTAGGAAGTACAAAATATTTTGATGATATAATGAATAATTCTAATTTACCAATTGTTTTTTTGGATAGGAAAGTAGAGTTTGATAATATAAATTATGTTGGTTCCGATAATAAAATAGGGGCTTATAATGCAACTAAATATTTAATAGACTTGGGGCATAAAAATATTATATATATGGCAGGTCCTCAAGATATTAGCACAGAGAAAGAAAGATTTGATGGGTTTATAAAAGCATTAAATGATAATGATATAGATTTTGACAATACCAAATATAAAAAAGTAGCAAATTTTAATTTTGAWGAAAGYTATRAKCAAATGAAAGATATAATAAAATCAAAGCTYRATTATACTGCTATATTTTCTGCATGCGATGTTATGTGTTTTGGTATAAAGAAAGCAACAGAAGAGTATGGAATATCAATACCTAATGATATATCTTTAATGGGTTATGATAATATACCTTATTCATCTATGATAGGTCTTACTACTGTATCTTCTCAAGCTTATGAAATGGGTAAAAATGCTGTACTTTCTGTATTAAATATTATAAGTGAGAGAATCAATGATCATCTCACTATCCCGCCTCAGCCTACTACCGTAC
>NZ_VYIX01000139.1 GCF_009755885.1 Brachyspira sp. SAP_772
CTATAGAATATTTAACTAAATTAATCTCTCCATTCTTTATAGAAAGAGATGTATTTTCTGATAGATAATAATATTTATTTTTTATTTTTATCTCAGCAAAAGCATTTTTTGAAGTTTTAATAGTGTCGCCATCATAAACTTTATTACTAAAACTAGAAGACTTACCATCTCTTAAAACTTCTATCTTTCCARCATACTTTAAATCATACTGAGAATAAAGCGATAAAGATAATAAAAAAACAAAAACTATTACAAAATTTTTCATAAACAATAAACCTCCAAAAAAATATTATATTTTATAATTATCAAGCTTCAAAAGATGTTCTTTTATATCTTTATTAGAAGGAGCTATTTCAAATGCTTTAGTAAGATAATTTTTAGCATTGGCAATATCTTTCTTTTTGAAATAAGCCCAACCCAAAGAATCTAAATATGCAGGATTAGAAGGGTCTTTATGTAAAGCCTTTTTTATCTCTTCTATTCCTTCATCTATATTAATATCACTATCAACTAGTATAAAGCCTAATGAGTTTCTGGCATTAGGACTTTCTGAATCTAAAGCCACTGCCTTTCTTAAATATTCTATAGCCTTTCTAGAATTTTTTTTCTTATAATAAACATATCCAAGCACAGAATAAATTTGAGTATTTTCTATATCATAAGATAAAGCATCAAGAAGCTCAAACTCAGCCAAATCATACATCTCTCTAATAGCATATATATAGCCAACAATAACATGTGCC
>NZ_VYIX01000140.1 GCF_009755885.1 Brachyspira sp. SAP_772
AGATACTGTAGCAAGAAAGATGGATATAATAGATTGGCTTATACAGATAGACAAAATAAATCCGCAATTAATATTTTTTGAAGCTACTACTGCTACTATAAATTATACTTGGGATACTATTGATGCTATTAAAGATAAATATAAAAATGCTTATATAGTTTTGGCAGGCGACCATGTTACAGCATTGCCTGAAGAGAGTTTTGATAARTCTGAAGTAGATTTTGTTATTACAGGCGGAGATTATGATATACTTCTTTTAAGCATTGTAAATCATATTAATAACGGTGAAAAATTAAAAGAAGGTATATATTATAGAACTTCTCAAGGAAATATTAGAAATACCGGCAAWTGTAAACTTGACTATCCTCTAGACCGCCTTCCATTTATAGATAGAAATCTTACTAACTGGAAATTATATTCCAAAGAAAATGAGTATTATAAAAAAACTCCGGCTACATTTATTATGTCTGGAAGGGGTGCTGTTTTTAGTAATTATARTTGTGCAGCTTCCAATATATTATTTAATAATGTTAGATTAAGAAACCCYATTAATGTTGTTGATGAAATAGAATATTTATACAAAAGATATGGTATAAAAGAGTTTGTTGATGTTACAGTATCTTTTCCTATGGGAGAATGGCTTTCACTTTTTTGTCAAACTATGATAGAGAGAAAATTAAACAAAAAAGTTTATATTGAYTGCCACATGTATTTTACTGATTTGGATTATCATTATTAT
>NZ_VYIX01000141.1 GCF_009755885.1 Brachyspira sp. SAP_772
CATTGTTTGAAATGATGTTCATTGTTTGAAATGATGTTATTAAATATATTGATTATTTTTTTATTATTAGAGACAAGCCCTACAATTCCAGGCCCAATAGCACAGCCAATATCTCCAGCCAAAGCAAGCAAAGCAAACATAGCAGTGCCGCCTTTACTATAAGTTTTTGATGCCAAGCTAAACACAGAAGGCCACATTATAGCAACAGAAAGACCAACTAAAGCAGAGCCTATTAATGATATTAAAGCATAAGGACTAAATACTATTATAATATAGCCAATAAAACAAAATATAGAAGATACAATAAGAGCCTTTTTTATATCTATCTTTTCAGATTTAAATCCGTAAATAAGCCTAACTATTCCCATACAAAAAGCAAACATGCTTGTACCAAATATATCCCCAAAACTTTTATTTACATTAAGACCAAGTTCAGCAAATAATGATACCCACTGTGCAATAGTTTGTTCACTAGAGCCCGCACATATCATAAGCAAAACAAAAACTAACACTATTTTTACAGATAATAATTTTCTTATAGAGACTGTATTATCAGCGTTTTTATTTTCTTCATGAGTAAYTAATACATTTATAGGTACATTGGCAAACAAAAATATATTTACTAAAGGCACTATTGCCCAGATGATAGATAAGTATTTCCAATTTTCTATGCCAAATAAATTAAAATATATTGTAGAAAATAGTACAACTGACATAGAACCCCAACAGTAAAAAGAAT